>JAIOAS010000011.1:2157-37201 GCA_019873725.1 Chloroflexota bacterium
GGGCAAAGTCCAGGTCCACGCACTACGCGGCGTGTCGCTCTCCATCGAACAAGGCGAATGGGTCGCCATTATGGGGCCGTCCGGCTCCGGCAAGTCCACGCTGATGCACGTAATCAGTTGCCTGGACACACCGACCTCCGGCGCGTACTACCTCGACGGCGTCGATGTGAGCGCGATGCAGGAGAACCAACTGGCCGCCATCCGCAGCCGGAAAATCGGCTTTGTCTTTCAGACGTTCAACCTGTTGGCGCGCACCAGTGCCCTCAAACAAGTGATGCTGCCGATGCAATACAACCGCAACGGGAAACGAGTCCCGCCCGGTGAGCGCAAACGACGCGCGCATGAAGCTTTGGAGATGGTCGGCCTGGGTAAACGGCTGAACCACAAACCTTCCGAACTTTCCGGCGGACAGCAGCAGCGCGTCGCCATCGCCCGCGCGCTGATCAACGACCCACCCATCCTCATGGCCGACGAGCCAACCGGCAACCTGGACTCCAAATCGGGCCGCGAGGTGCTGGACATCTTCCACCGCCTGCACGCAGAACGCGGCATCACGATAGTCATGGTCACGCACGATGAGGCCATAGGTAAGGAAGCGCAGCGGGTGATTCGACTTTTTGATGGTCAAATAGTCGAGTAGTCGCATAGTCGCGTAGTCAACGAGCCTGTGCGAACCAACGGCTAAGAGACTATCAGACTACTTGACTATCCGACTCTAAGGAGCACTTATGTTCACACAATTAGCAGATCTACTGGAAAATATCCGGGTGGCGCTCGATGGGCTGCTGGCGAACAAACTGCGCTCGGCGCTCACCATGTTGGGCGTCATCATCGGCGTGGGCGCCGTCATCGCGTTGATGTCCGTCGGTGAAGGCGCGCAAACGGAGATCACCGGTCAAATCAGCAGCATCGGCACCAACCTGCTCGTCGTCATGCCGACCAACACGGGGCGTGTGGGCGGCGGAGGCGTTGCCTCCGGCGGCCTGACAATGGACGACGTCGAGGCGCTGCTGGCGCCATCCGCCGTGCCGGACGCGGCGTTGATCGTGCCACAATACAGCGTCAGCGGGCAGATCATCTACGGCGACACGAATTTCAGCGCGTCGAGCGTCGGCACGACGCCCGATTACCTGGCGCTGAACAACCTGACGCTGGCGGAGGGCGATTTCATCTCCGCCCGCGACATCGAGAAACGCGCCAAAGTCGCGGTGTTGGGCGCGCAGGTGGCGCAAGACTTGTTCGGTGATTTCAATCCGGTGGGACAGAAAATCAAAATCGCCAACGCCGCCGGAACGCAAAAGACCTCGCTGACCGTGATCGGCGTTCTGGAAGAAAAGGGCGGATCGATGCTGGCAGACGCGGATAACTCGGTCTACGTGCCCATCTCCACCGCGCAAACCAAACTCGCCAACGCCCGCAACGCGCTGGGCAAGCTCACCGTGAGTCGCATCGACGTGATGGCAGCTTCGGAGAGCCAGGTGGACGCGGCCTACAGCCGCATCGAGGCCATTCTCAACACACAGCACGGCATCGGCCCGCTCGACGACGCCGACTTCCGCATCATCAACCAGGCCGACATGCTCGAAATGGCGACCAGCATCACCGACACGTTGACCGTGTTCCTGGGAGCCGTGGCAGGCATTTCCCTGCTGGTGGGCGGCATCGGCATTATGAACATCATGCTCGTCTCCGTCACGGAGCGCACGCGCGAAATCGGCCTGCGCAAAGCAGTCGGCGCGCGCAAGGGCGATATACTGCTCCAGTTCCTGATGGAAGCGATCATCCTGAGCCTCATCGGCGGCAGCATCGGCATCCTGACCGGAATCGGGGTCGGGCAACTGGTCAACCTGACCGGAGTCGTGACCTCCGTGGTCACCGTGCAGTCGATTGTGCTGGCGGTGGGATTCTCGTTCGCCATAGGGCTGTTCTTCGGCATCTACCCCGCCAACCAGGCAGCAAGCCTGAATCCGATTGAGGCACTCCGATATGAATGAAGGAGGGAAAAGCTGTCAAAAAACTCCTGTGGCCTTACGGCCACACCGCCCAAGAGCCGCTTTCCCAACCCGAGGTGCGGAGAATCTGCCCGTCAAGGGTCTGGAGAAACGCATACGCCCCCAGCGATTCGGTGCTTTCCGGCTGCCACGCGCCGGTAAATCCGACTTCGGCGCTCAAGGCCCAGCCCAAGGCCGTCTGGATATCGGCATTTTCTCGCCACAGCTTGCCAAAGCCGCGGATGGGCTGCTGCAATCCAGCCGGCGGCACAATGGCCGGGTCGCTTTCCGGCTGTCCCTCGGTCCACGTGTCATCGTAGCGCCGAAACTGCCCGCTGTCGTTAAGGACGAAGATGACACCCCCGGTCGTCCGGTCGTGCAGTGTCAAGCTCTGCATCCAGATCATACGCCCGTGTTCAAAACGCTGCTCAGCGGCAGGGCCTTGCGATACAGCAATGGAGGCGCAGTTGGAATGCGAGCGGTCGAAGAACCAGGGGTAAGCGCACGGCCAATCGGCGTCCAGTGAGGCATACACCCGCTCCCCATCCGGTCCCTGTGCTGCGATACTCATCCGTGGGTTGGGGTAATACGTCCAGGAAAAATCATGCGTCAACGAACCGTTGGGCGGTTGGTTGCTCCACCAGATGGGGAAACGCATCTGGGAATGGCTGTACACCTCCACAAACTCCGCGCCAACCGTCGTCCAGTGAAAGGTGATGCGCTTGACGTTGCCCGGTAGATCTTCGATATCCAGCGTAAACGATGTAATGGTCAGCGGTGATTGTGTAGCCACCACAGGCGGTACGGCGGTAGGAAGAGGTGCCGTTGGCATCGGTGCTAATGTAGGTGTCGATGGAAGCGTTGGGGTTGGCATGGTCGCCTCCGGCGACGCCGTCGCCGCCCCCGGTTCTTTGCCGCCCTCCGGCGTCACCTGGGCGTCAAGCGTCAAGTCTGGCGTGGCCGTAGGGATCTCCGCGTCCGGTGTGTTGGTGACCGGAGCGATGGGCGTTGGCATGACGTATCTACAGGCCAGGATCAACCACAACACCATCCCGATCAGGATCAGCAAACAAGGTGCTTTTGTTCTCACAGCCACCCTCCTGGCAGACCGAAAAACCTGAGCGAACTCTAAGTGCCCTTATATCACGCTAATTGTATATCAGAAGAGGCTGCCTTACAACCTAACTCGGAAGCTGGGTGCATTTCAGAATGGGGGCGACTTTTCTTAAATTGCACCGCAGAGCACGCAGTGTCCGCAGAGTTGCCAGAAATTTCTCTGCGTTCTCAGCGAACTCTGCGGTTAAATCAAACGCTTATCTGGCTTTTGCCCCCGAATTGAAATGCACCCGGAAGCTCGTACCGTTTATCATTCCGCCTGAAACCCAACCAGCTTTTTCACAAAACGGTTATAATACCCCTGATCCAACAAGAGACTATCTGACAAAAAACTATCCGACTAAAATTATCTGATCAAAGACTATCTGACTAAGGACTACCCGACTAAAGACTACCCGACTAAAGACTATCTGACTACCTAAGGACTACCGAATGACTCGATTAACACGTTACCTGAAACCTTATCTGTGGATGATCCTGCTCGCCGTGGTGCTGCTGTTCGTGCAGGCCAACGCCGAATTGGCGTTGCCGGATTATCTCTCGCGCATTGTCAACATCGGCATCCAGCAGGGCGGCGTGGAGAGCGTGCTGCCCGTCGCCATCCGTCAAAGTACGATGGCGCGGCTGACGCTCTTCCTGAGTGACGCCGATAAAACGATGCTGCTGGCGCACTATACGTTGGTGAACCAGGACTCGCCCGACTACGCTGTGCTGGTGGAAAAATACCCCGCCCTGGCTCAAGAACCGGTCTATGTGATCGGCGCGCCGGACAAAGCCACCCGCGAGGCATTGACCCCCACACTGAGCCGGGCCTGGCTCGCTGTCGCCGCCATCGAACAGATCATGGCCGACCCATCGAAGGCGGCGGCTATGGGTAGCGGCTTCGGCGGCTTCGATATTTCCAAACTGCCGGCGGGCACAGATCTGTTCGCCCTGTTGCAGAAACTTCCGGCAGCGCAATTGACGCAGATGAAAACCAGGATGAGCGAGCAGTTCGCTGCGCTTGGGGAGAACATGGTCACACAAGCAGCGCTCCAAGCAGTCAAGGCGGAATATATGGCGCTCGGCCTGAACGCCGAGAAACTACAAACCGCTTACATTCTGCGCGTTGGCGGACTGATGCTGCTGTTGACGCTGCTCTCGGTGGCCTGTACCATCACGGTGGGCTTCCTGGCAGCGCGCACGTCCGCCGGCCTGGCCCGCGACTTGCGTAAAGCCGTCTTCGAGAAGGTCGAGAACTTCTCCGGCGCCGAATTCGACAAGTTCTCCACTGCCTCACTCATCACCCGCACCACCAACGATGTCACACAGGTGCAAATGGTCACGATGATGATGCTGCGCATGGTCATCTACGCGCCCATTATGGGGGTCGGTGGCGTCGTCCGCGCGCTGGGCAAGGGATCGGGGATGTGGTGGCTGATCGCCGTCGCCGTCGGCGTCCTGCTCGGCCTGATCGTCCTCGTCTTTTCCATTGCGCTGCCCCGCTTCAAGCTGATCCAAAAGTTGGTGGATCGCCTCAACCTCGTCGCCCGCGAACATCTGTCGGGGATGATGGTCATTCGCGCCTTCAACCGCCAGGCGTTTGAGGAAGCGCGCTTCGACAAAGCTAACCAGGACCTGACCGCCAACAGCCTGTTTATCAACCGCGTGATGGTGATCATGATGCCGCTGATGATGCTCATCATGAACGGCCTTTCACTGGCAATCCTCTGGGTCGGTGCGCACCAGATCGCCCAGGCCACGATGCAGGTCGGCGATATGATGGCCTTCATGCAATACGCCATGCAGATCGTGATGTCGTTCCTGATGCTTTCGATGATGTTCATCATGCTGCCACGCGCGGCGGTCTCCGGCGACCGCATCGCCGAGGTCTTGGAGACCGCACCGAGCATCTGCGATCCCGAACAACCGCAAACCTTCCCCACCCCGTTCCGAGGCGTGGTCGAATTCCGCGACGTTGGCTTCCGCTATCCCGGCGCGGATGAAAACGTGCTGTGCGGCATCAATTTTACCGCGCAGCCCGGGCAGACGACGGCCATCATCGGCTCGACCGGGTCGGGCAAATCCACCGTCGTCAACCTCATCCCGCGCTTCTACGACGTGACCGAGGGCGCAATCCTGATTGACGGCGTGGACATCCGTACGGTCAGGCAAAGCGAACTGCGCGACAAAATCGGCTACATCCCGCAACGCGGCGTGCTGTTCTCCGGCAACATCGAGAGCAACCTGCGCTATGCGGACGAGGATGCCGACCCGGAGACGCTGCGTTGGGCGGTGGATGTCGCCCAGGCGTCCGAATTCATCAACGCCAAACCGGAAGGATTGGCTGCCGAAATCGCGCAGGGCGGGGCGAATGTCTCCGGCGGGCAGAAGCAGCGCCTGGCAATTGCCCGCGCGCTGGTGAAAAAGCCGCCGATTTATATCTTCGATGACAGCTTCTCGGCGCTGGACTTCAGAACCGATGCGGCGCTGCGGCGTGCGCTCAAGCAACACGCCGGCAACAGCACGCTGCTGATCGTCACCCAGCGCGTTGCCACCGTCAAAAACGCCGAGCAGATCATCGTCCTCGAAGAGGGGCAAATGGTGGGCAAGGGCACCCACCAGGAGCTGATGCAGACCTGTGAAACATATCGTGAAATCGCACTTTCACAATTGAGCATGGAGGAACTGGCATGACGCACGGACCGACAGCCATACGCAACACAACTTCAGACCGTGGACCGATCGGTGGCCCCGGCAGACGCGGGCCGTTCGGCCCTGGCGGCCCCGGGCGCGGCGGCCCGATGGGCATGATGCGCGGTGAAAAAGCCCGCGATTTCAAGGGAACGATGCGCAAGCTGATCGGCTACCTGGGCAGGTACAAGGTCGCTCTCGTTTTCGTCGCGCTGATGGCGATAGCTTCGACCGTCGCCAACATCGCCGGGCCTAAAATTCTCGGCCAGGCTACCACGCGCCTGTTCGAGGGCGTGCTGGCGCAGATCGCCGGCACCGGCGGCATTGACTTCGCCGCCATCGGGCGCATCTTGCTCACCGTGCTGGCATTGTACCTGGCCTCCACGTTGTTCAGCTACATCCAGGGCTGGATCATGGCGAACATCTCCACCAACATCGCCTATCGCTTCCGCAAAGATATCGCCGAGAAAATCAACCGCATGCCGCTCAAATACTTCGACACGACCACGCACGGGGAAGTGCTCTCGCGCATCACCAACGATGTGGATACGGTCAACCAGACCCTCAGCCAGAGTCTCACGCAGATTATCACATCAACGGTCACCGTCATCGGTGTGCTGGTGATGATGCTCTCGATTAGCTGGTTGATGACGCTGGTAGCGTTGCTGATGATCCCGCTGTCGCTGGCAGTGGTGGGACTCATTGTAGGGCGCTCGCAGACGTACTTCAAACAGCAGCAGGATTACCTGGGCCACGTCAACGGCCACATCGAGGAAATGTACGGCGGGCACGTGGTGATGAAGGCATTCAACGGCGAGGCCAGGAGTTTGGCGAAGTTCGACGAATACAACCTGCCACTCTACAACGCGGCCTGGAAATCGCAATTCCTCTCAGGGCTGCTGATGCCGCTCATGATGTTCATCGGCAACCTGGGCTACGTGGCCGTGGCGGTGCTCGGCGGATGGCTCGTCATCCGCAATACGATTGCCATCGGCGACGTACAGGCGTTTATCCAGTACGTGCGCTCGTTCACCCAGCCGATCACGCAGCTCGCCAACATCTCCAACGTGTTGCAACAGACGGCGGCGGCCGCGGAGCGCGTCTTCGAGTTCCTGGCCGAGGCCGAGGAAATCCCTGATACTGCCACACCGGTCAAGCTGGAACAAGTGAACGGCCACGTCGAATTCCGCAATGTTCGCTTTGGCTACCTGCCCGACAAAATCGTCATCCACAACTTCTGTGCCGAGGCGCGTCCCGGCCAAAAGATCGCCATCGTTGGGCCGACGGGCGCCGGCAAGACCACCATGGTCAAGCTGCTGATGCGCTTCTACGACGTGAACGATGGCGCAATCCTGGTGGACGGGCACGATATCCGCGCCTTCACCCGGCACGACCTGCGCAAAATGTTCGCGATGGTGTTGCAGGACACCTGGCTCTACAACGGCACGATTATGGAGAACATCCGCTATGGACGGCCTGAGGCGACCGATGAAGAAGTCATCGCCGCCGCCAAGACCGCCCACGTCGATCACTTCATCCACACCCTGCCGGATGGCTACGCGATGGAACTGAACGAGGAAGCGAGCAACGTCTCACAGGGGCAGAAGCAGTTGTTGACGATTGCCCGCGCGGTGCTGGCCGATCCGAAAATCCTCATCCTGGACGAGGCCACCAGCTCGGTGGACACGCGCACGGAGGTGCTCATCCAGCAGGCGATGGACAAGCTGATGGCCGGACGCACCAGCTTCATCATCGCCCACCGCCTCTCCACCATCCGCAACGCCGACCTGATCCTGGTGATGAACGAGGGCGACATCGTCGAGCAGGGCACACACGCGGAGCTGCTGGCGCGCAATGGCTTCTACGCGGAGTTGTACAACAGCCAGTTCGAGGGGGCGAGTGACGTTACGTAAAACCGAAAACTGAGATCAAAGCGTGTTTTTTATTGGCGGGCTACGCCCACCCACAAAACACGAAAGAATCTCTGTGTCAGACTCCCTGTTTTTACTATAAAAACAGGGAGTCTGTTTCCCTGTTTTGACAACATAAATAAGTACGTGTATAATGGATTTATGTATAAACGATACTATGAACCTCTGGATTCCCACCTGTTTCCCAACAAGGTGTTGGTGATTTATGGGCCGCGCCGGGTAGGAAAAACAACGTTGCTACAGAATTATCTGAAGCAGACGCCGCTAAAATTCAAACTGGATTCTGGGGACAATATCCGCACCCAGCAAATTCTCAGCTCACAAGATTTCGGTCAAATCCTGCCCTACGTAGAAGGATACGAACTGCTGGCAATTGATGAAGCCCAGGCTATCCCCAACATTGGCATGGGCCTGAAAATCATCGTTGACCAGACGCCCGGCATCCGGGTCATTGTAACCGGTTCGTCGTCTTTTGAACTGGCGGGGCAGGTGGGCGAGCCGTTGACCGGACGCAAACTAACGTTGAACCTGTATCCGATGGCCCAATCGGAGTTGTTGTCGGTATATAATCGCTTCGAGCTGCGTGAGAAATTGGCGGACTTCTTGATCTTCGGTAGTTATCCCGAAGTGCTGCAAGCCGCGACGCAACGCGCGCGAATAGAGGTATTGACGGAAATTGCCAATGCTTATTTGTTGAAAGACATCCTCGCTTTTGATCGCGTCAAAAATTCGCGCGTCCTTCTCGATTTGTTGAAGTTGCTGGCTTTTCAGATTGGCAGTGAAGTGGCGCTCAACGAATTGGCAACGCAATTGGGGGTAGATGTCAAAACGGTGAAGCGCTATCTCGATCTGCTGGAAAAAACCTTCGTGATCTATCGTTTGAATGGTTTCAGCCGCAATCTGCGCCAGGAAGTGGCAAACAAATCCAAGTATTACTTTCTCGACAATGGCATTCGCAACGCTCTGATTGCACAATTCAATGGGTTGGATCAGCGCAACGATCAGGGCGCCTTGTGGGAAAATTTTATGGTGGCTGAAAGGCTCAAATATCGCACTTACCACGCACTTTATGCCAACGTCTATTTTTGGCGCACATATCAGCAGCAAGAAATCGATCTGATTGAGGAGCATGGTGGGAAGTTGCATGGCTATGAGTTTAAGTGGTCGCCTAAGAAAGCCATCCAGCCCCCAGCAAAATGGGTGGAGACCTACCAGGATTCGGAATTCAAAGTGATCCACCCGGATAATTATCTGGATTTTGTGTTACCGTAAGTCCAGGCACGTTGCAGTTGTTGCCCCGCATGTTACAATATAAACAAACCCTATGCATGAAGAAAGGGCTATGGGAATGTGTTCGGATAAGTCGGGTGAAACAAACAATGTAGTAAAAGAGCCGGGAACTACTTATTCAACGCTGGCAGATACCCCGCGCGATTCCTATATTCCCCTCAACGTTGCCGAAGTTGCACAGCAAATTGCCGCGCGGTTCCAGCCTGAGCGTATCATACTGTTTGGTTCGCACGCTTACGGGCAACCACATCCCGGCAGTGATGTAGATATGTTGGTGGTTATGGAGACACCGTTGAAAGAGGCCGAACAAGCGACGAGAATATGCCAACGCATTGACTACCACTTTGGCCTTGACCTGATTGTACGCACGCCGGCCACATTACGCCGCCGATTGGCGTTAGGCGATTCGTTCTTGCGTGAGATCATAGATCAGGGGATTGTGCTCTATGAACGACCTGACGCTTGAGTGGATCGCTAAAGCTGAGGGCGACTACGCCAGCGCCGGGCGGGAATACCGTGCGCGGCGCAATCCCAACTACGATGCCGCGTGCTTTCATGCCCAGCAAGTCGCCGAAAAGTACCTCAAGGCATGGTTGCAGGAACAATGCGTGGTTTTTCCTCGAACACATAGCCTGATTGTGCTGTTGGAACTATGCCTTCCTATGGATGTCAGTTTCGAGTTTCTACGCGGGAAACTGATTCTGCTGGAACGGTATGCAGTCCAATATCGGTATCCAGGCGAGACAGCGGACAAAAGCGATGCGCGGCTGGCATTCCGAGCCAGCCAGGCAGTACGTGCTTTTATGCGCGACAAATTTGGCATGATTTATACTAACCGCACACTAAAATTGCCATTTTCATCAGCAGATTTAGCCGATTAAGCAGATTTTTGACCGATTTACAGCGCACAATCTGCTAACTCTGCTTAATCTGCTGACAGGAATAAGGAAATTTTGCCGTGCGCCTAGTATAGAAAAACGACCTATTCGTAATCGGCGATGGTGATCACACGGCTCTCTCATGAATGAGGGAGCCGCGTTTTTGTACGCGATGACCGTCATGGAACCTTTCCATCTGCGCATACGTCATAATAACAGACTGTCCATGCATAGCGTATTGGAGTAAAATGGTTATACAGGTGTGTTGCATCTCGTGAAACGCACTGCCGATCAGGAGGACAAAATGAACCGCAAACCCTGGCTATTGATCCCATTGAGCCTGTTGCTGCTCACCGCCTTCGCGTGCAGCCTCATCCCGCAGCGGACGACACCCACGCCGCAACCGCCGGCCACCGCCACCCCACGTCCCACCGCCACGCCGCTGCCGCCCAAACCGGTCATCCCCTACACGCCCGTCCCCGCCGATATGCTCTCGCCGATCATCATCCAGCGCAGCCCCAAACGCGGCGAGAGCCTCAAGCCTGACGGTGCGATTGAGATCGTGTTCGACAAGCCGATGAACCAGGCTGCGGTAGCAAGCGCGTTCACGCTGCAAATGGCGGGGGAGAACAAGCCGGTCAAAGGCGAACTCTCATGGACCGACGCGCGCACGCTGCGCTTCCAGCCAGCCGAGGCGCTGCCCCGCGACACCGTCTTCGATGTGATCCTCACGCAAAACGCCAGCGCCGCCACGGGCGAGCTACTGCGCGAGCCGTACACCTTCCGTTTTGTGACGGCGGGCTACCTCGAAGTCGCCCAGGTGATCCCCGCCCCGGATACCGCCGACGTGGAGACCGAGTCGACCATCACCGTGATGTTCAACCGCCCCGTTGTGCCCCTCACCACGCTGGCGCAGATGGAGAACCTGCCCGATCCCGTGACCTTCGAGCCGGAAATCAAGGGCAGCGGCGAATGGCTGAACACGTCCATCTACGTCTTCACGCCCGCAGAACCGCTGGCGGGCGGCGTCACCTATCGCGCGACGGTGAGCGCCGGATTGCAGGACGTGGCGGGCGCGCTGCTGGCGGAGGATTACGTCTGGCATTTCTCCACCGTCCCGCCGAAGGTGGTGTGGGTGCAACCCCGCGCGAGCGCGACGTTGGTGGATATCAAGACGGCCATCACCGTGCAATTCAACCAGCCGGTAGACCTGAAGTCCCTGGAGCGCGCCTTCACCCTGAGCGGCGGGCGGGGATTGGCAGGCAATAACGTCAACGGGACGTTCTCAGTAGTGGACAATACCGTCGTCTTCACGCCCACGCGGGCGCTGGACTTCAACACGACCTACACCGTGAAGCTGGATGCGGGCATCACGTCTGCAGCGGGCGGCCTGGGGATGAAAGAAGCTTACACCTGGCAATTCACCACCGTCCCCCTGCCCGAAATCGTCTCCACCAATCCCGCAAATCTGGAACGCAACGCGCCGCCGCATACCGCCTTCGAGATCGTCTTCAACGCTCCCATCGATCCTGCCACGGTGATGCCCAACCTGACGATGACGCCGCCCTTCTCACCGACGCAGGTTTACACCTACTTCTCGCCCTACAACAACACCTTCGTTTTACAGTTTGGTGCGCAGCCTTCGACCGATTACACCGTCGTCATCAAAAACGGCATTGCCGATCCCTACGGCAACACCATCCCGCGCGGGCGCACCATCAGATTCCGCACCGGGCCGCTGACGCCGAACTACCGCCTGCTCGTCCCGGATATGACCGGCACGTATGACGCCGCGTTGCCCGCGCAGATCGTCATCGGTCACGTCAACGTCAGCCGGGTGAATCTGCGCCTCTACAAGCTGCCGTTGGATGCGTTATTCACCTCTCGCTGGCAATGGGAAGACCAACTGCCTGCCGGCAATCGACTGCTCCGCGAATGGCAGCAGAATTTGGAGAGTCCACTCAATAAGCAAAGCTACACCGTGGTCGACCTGACCGCAACGCCGGGCGGGACGCTGGAACCGGGTATCTATCTGTTGGAGACCGATTCGCCGGACGTCAGCAAGGAATATTCGTACTACTACAACCGGCGGCACATTATGATCGTGTCCAATCTCAACCTCACGCTGAAGAGTGGGCCGGAAGAGGCGTTCGTCTGGGCCACCGATTTGCGTACCGGTGAGGCGATCCCCAATCTGTCCCTCAACCTGGTGCAACAAGACGGCGGCAGCCTGGGAACCGCCGTCACCGATAATAACGGCATCGCCCGCAGCAGCCTGCCGATGTCCCGGAATACCGTCGTCGTCTACAGCGAAGAACCTTTCGCCGCCGTCGCCGATGGCTGGGGGCGCGGCGTCAGCCCGTGGGACTTCGGCGTGGGCGAAGGCGAATACGCGCAGGCATACCGCACCTACGTCTACACCGACCGCCCCATCTATCGCCCCGGACAGACGGTGCACTTCAAGGGCGTGGTGCGCGCTGAGGATGACGTGGCCTACAATCTGCCGGGCGTGCGCTATGTCCAGGTCTCCATCCGCGATGCAGCCTACGAGGAAATCTACAACGAGCACCTCACGCTCGGCGAACTAGGCACGTTCGATGGGACGCTCGACCTGGCGGCGGGCGCCAGCCTGGGTGATTACCAGGTCTACGTCTCCTTTGGCGAGTACGGCGGCTACACCAGCTTCCAGGTGGCGGCCTATCGCGCGCCGGAGTTCGAGATCGTCGTGGAGACCGCCAAAGCCGAAGTGCAACGTGGCGACGACGTGGCGGCGACGATTGCCGCGCGCTACTTCTTCGGCGGCCCGCTGGCGAATACTGCTGTACAGTGGAACGTCTTGGCCGAAACCTACCGCTTCCAGCCGCCGTGGGGCGGGCGCTACAGCTTCAGCGATGTGGACGATCCCTACACCTGCTTCGATTGCTGGTGGTGGTGGCGCGAACCGCCCGCCCCCGAAGCCATCCTCAGCGGCACCGGAACCACCGACGCCAACGGCGAACTGAAAATCACCCTTGACGGTGCGGCGCTCAACGATGCCCTCACGCAGCGCGCGGCGCGTATCACGCTCGAAGCTACCGCTACCGGGCCTGACAATCAGGCCATCTCCGGGCGCACGAGCGTCGTCGTCCACCCCGGCCCGTACTACATCGGCCTCAGCGCGCAGAAGTACGTGGGCGAAGCCGGGAAGCCGAGCAACATCGACCTCGTCACCGTGGATTGGGAAGGCACGCGCCTGTCCGGCAAGAACATCAAAGTCGAATTCTACCGCCGCGAGTGGATCAACACCTTCATCGAGAACGAATTCGGCGGCGGTTCCTGGTCGTGGGAAACCAAAGAGACGCTGGTGGACGAAACCACCGTCACCACAAACGACCTCGGTGAGGCCACAGCGACGTTCACCCCGGCTGAGGGCGGCTCCTATCACATCGTCGCCACCCCCGCCTCCCCCCCTTCCGTCCCCCCCAGTGGGGGGGAGACAGGGGGGGCTGCCTCCCCCCCATCGGAGGGGACTGAGGGGGGGATTCGCTCCTCTATCTTCATCTGGGTTTCCGGCAAGGACTACGTTGCCTGGCGGCGGGAAAACAACGACCGCATCACGCTCATCAGCGACAAGAACACCTACAAAGTCGGGGAGACTGCCGAAATCCTGATCCCCTCGCCCTTCGAGGGGCCGCATCTGGCCCTCATCACCGTCGAGCGCGCCAGCGTCCGGCGCTACGAGGTCATCCGGCTGACAAACAACAGCACCATCTACCGCCTGCCCATCACCCAGGAGGACATCCCCAACATCTACGTCTCCGTCGTGCTGATCAACAAGCGGCAGGACGGCAAACCGGCAGATTTCAAAATGGGCCTGTTGCCGTTGGACGTTGACACACAACCGGTAACGCTAAACTTGCAACTCGAAACGACGGTCGAACAGGCGCAACCCGGCGAGACGGTCGATTACACCCTCCGCGCGACGCTGCCCAACGGCGAACCGGCAGCAGGCGTGGAACTTTCGCTCGACGTGGTGGATAAAGCCGTGCTCAGCCTGCGCCCGCGCAGCAGCGACATCGTGCAGGGCTTCTACGCCCGGCGGATGCTGCAAGTGAACACCGGCAGCGCGCTCAGCCTCTCCGTGAACCGCTATCTTGAAGAAATCGCTGAGGATTTGGACCTGCAATTGGAGCAGACCTCCGGGATACGCGAAATGTATGCGATGGCCGAGGATGGAGCAATCGAAGTGCCTGCCGCGATGCCTATGGCAATGGCGACAGCAGCGCCGATGGCTGTAGAAATGGAATCGGCGAAGTACGCCGAAAACGTCGCGCCGCCGGCAGGCGTGGAGATCCGCGAGGAATTTGCCGACACCGCTTACTGGAATCCGCGCATCGTGACCGATCAAACAGGTCGTGCCGTCGTCACGCTCAAATTGCCCGACAATCTCACCACCTGGACGCTGCGCGCCGTCGGCCTCACCGCCGACACGCGCGTGGGCGAAGGCAGCGCCGACCTCGTCGCCACGAAGCCGCTGCTGGTGCGCCCCGTCGCGCCGCGCTTCTTCGTCGTAGACGACCGCGCGCAGCTCGCGGCGAACGTCAGCAACAACACCGGGCAAGACCTCACCGTCGAAGTGAGCTTGAGCGCCGAAGGCGTGGGCATCCACACCGAGACGCCGCCGCGCCAGACCGCCGTCGTCCCTGCGCGCAGCGAGCGCAAGGTGACGTGGTGGGTGACAGTGCAGGACGTGGTCAACGCGCAGCTTATCTTTAGCGCCGTAGCCGGAGAGTACGCCGACGCGAGCAAACCGCGCCTCAGCACCGGACCGGACGGTTCGCTGCTGGTCTTCCGCTACACCACGCCCGACATCGTGGGGACGGCGGGTCAGCTCATCGAGGGCGGCTCGCGCACCGAAGCTATCGCGCTGCCGCCGGAGTTTGATGAGCGGCGTGGCACGCTCACCGTGCAGCTCGATCCGAGCCTCGCCGCCGGGATGCAGGACGGCCTGCGCTACCTCGAACACTTCGAGTACGAGTGTACCGAGCAAACCGTCAGCCGCTTCCTGCCGAACGTTCTCACCTACCACGCGCTGAAGACGCTGGGGATCGAAAATCAGGAATTAGCCGAGCGTTTACCCGGTCTGGTGGACGAAGGTCTGAACAAGCTCTATCTACAACAGAATCCCGACGGTGGGTGGGGCTGGTGGCCCACTCCCCCCCTATCCTCCCCCCCAGTGGGGGGGACAAGAGGGGGGGAAAGCAACTCGCACGTGAGCGCCTACGTCGTCTTTGCGCTGCTCAAAGCGCAACAGAGCGGCATCGCCGTCGACCAGAACGTGCTCAACAATGGCATCGCCTACCTGCAAGCACAAATCAAAGAAGTGCGCGACTACAAAAACTTCCGCAATGCCAACCAGCAGGCATGGCTCCTCTATGTCCTGGCGGAAGGCCGCGCCGCGCCCCAAGACAAACTCGATGCGCTTTACGAAAACCGCGAGAAACTGAGCTACTACGCCCGCGCATATCTGGCGCAGGCACTCTGGCTCAACAATCGCGCGGACAGCCGCCTCGCCACGCTCCTCTCCGACCTCAACAACGCCGCCATCCTCAGCGCCACCGGCGCACACTGGGAGGAGTCCAACTACGACTGGTGGGCGATGAACACCGACACCCGCTCCACCGCCATCGTCCTCGACACGCTGGTGAAGCTCGACCCGCAGAACGAACTGCTGCCCAACGTCGTGCGCTGGCTGATGGTCGCCCGGCGCGCCGGCATCTGGGAGACCACACAGGAGACCGCCTGGGCGCTCATCGCGCTCACCAACTGGATGGTCGAAACCGGCGAACTCGACGCGAACTACGATTACGCCTTCTTCCTCAACGACCGGGAGCAGGCGCGCGGCGCCGCCACCCGCGAGACGATCCGCGAGAGCAGCCGTACCGTCATCCCCATTGCCGACCTCATCGCGGACATGACCAACGCGCTGACCATCGCCCGCAGCGACGGCAACGGGCGGCTCTACTACACCGCGCACCTCGAAGTCTACCAGCCGGTGGAGAACGTGGAACCTGCCGACCGGGGCATCATCGTGCAGCGCAGGTACACGTTGGCGGCGTGCGCAAATGAGCAAATGGCAAATGGCGAATCGGCTCTCGAGTGTCCTGAGGTGCGCGAAGTCAAACTCGGCGACGTGATCCGCGTGGACTTGACGATCATCGTGCCGCACGACCGCTACTACGTGGTGGTGGAAGACCCGCTCCCGGCGGGCGGTGAGGCCATCGATACCGGCCTGGCGACGACCAGCCTGCTGGCGACGCCGCCTTCCCTGCGACGCGAAGGCTCGCGCTGGTGGTGGTGGTGGCGCTGGTACAGCCGCAGCGAGCTGCGCGACGAGAAAGTTGTGCTCTTCGCCGACGCGTTGCCGGCGGGCACCTACGAATACAGCTACACCTTCCGCGCCACGCTGCCCGGTGACTATCACGTGTTGCCCACCGTCGCCAGGGAGTTCTACTTCCCGGAGGTCTTCGGACGCAGCGACGGGCGACTGTTGACGATCGGCGAGTAACAATCCGGGGTGGGAACCGTAGCCCGTTAATGATTTTCTAAACATTTTCTAATGCTCCTTTAATGTTGCGTTTATTCTCTTCTAATATTCGTTTGCTATAGTGTGGGTGTATCGGAAAGACAGCAATCCGATAAAGCCCGCACAGCAAGGGCAATAACCAGAAATACCATATCTGATGATAAGGAGGCAGAATATGTTTGGAAGATCATTTTGGGGACTGACATCACCCTGGAGCGAGATGGAGCGCCTGCGACGCGAGATGAATCGGCTGTTCGCCAGTTTCCCAACGATTTCCGGGGCACGCATAGCGCCTGGCTATCCGGCGATGAACGTCTGGATGAATGAAGAGGGCGCAGTCGTTACTGCCGAACTGCCCGGCATCGATCCTGAGAAACTGGACATCGCCGTGGTGGAGAACACCCTCACACTCAGCGGTGAGCGCAAGCCGCTCGAGCTCGCGGAAGGCGACGTCTATCACCGCCGCGAACGCGGTTACGGCAAGTTCACCCGTTCCTTCCAATTGCCGTTCAACGTGGAAGCCAACAACGTGCAAGCCGTCTATGAGAAGGGTGTGCTGCGTATCACCCTGCCGCGCGCCGAAGCGGACAAGCCGCGGAAGATCGCCGTCAAGGCTGCCTAATCGAAAAAACGCCTTGACCAGGCGACTAACGACTAAAGACTAAGCGACTATTTAAGGAGGTCTCTTATGGCTAACGAAAATGAACTCAATATTCAGGAAACGGAAAAGCAAGAAATCGCCGAGACCGGTGCTGAGCGCACCCGCTCGCGGCTGGCCTTCGTGCCCCGCACCGACATCTATGAAACCAACGAGGCCATCGTCCTGTTGACGGATATGCCCGGTGTGGATGAGAGCACGCTCGACATCACCTTGGAGAATGATGTGCTCACCATCAAAGGCTACGTTGAGACCGCCTATCCCGAAGGGTACGGGCTGGCTTATGGTGAGTATCGCGTGGGCGATTACGAACGCAGCTTCACGCTGTCCGACAAAGTGGACCGCAACAAGATCGAAGCGACGGTGAAGGATGGCGTCTTGCGCCTGTACTTGCCGAAAGCCGAACCCTCGCTGCGCAAGATCGCA
Organism: Chloroflexota bacterium; assembly: GCA_019873725.1. Lineage (GTDB taxonomy): Bacteria > Chloroflexota > Anaerolineae > B4-G1 > SLSP01 > DSWT01. Next base: position 19,686 of record JAIOAS010000011.1, read on the forward strand.
GTGGCTGCCGGCTAATCTTTCGACAGGATTCACAGGATGAAAACTGTGAATCCTGTGAATCAGTATCAAGAGCTATAAATCAGAATACCATACAATCTGACTATTGGAATACGTGACGATTGAACTGTCTGACTATTGGACTATCTGACTAATGACTACCGACTATCGGAACATTGAAGGAGGTGGACTATGTCAATCACAAATTTAATGCCATGGCGGCGCAGAGAACATAAAATTGCCGTCAATCGGGAGGAAGAACATCCGCTGGCGCTCTTTGAACGGGATATAAACCGTCTGTTCGACAGCTTCTTCGGGGGATTTGGGCTGGCGCCTTCCGATTTCTGGGACACCAGTTGGAGCGCCTTCAGCCCGCAGGTCGACATCGTCGATAACGACAAGGAAATCAAGGTCTCGGTGGAACTACCCGGGCTGGATGAGAAAGACATCGACGTGAGCCTCTCCCGCGATACGTTGACCATTAGCGGAGAAAAGCGACAGGAGAAAGAGGATAAGGGCAAGAACTACTATCGCATGGAACGGTCTTACGGCTCTTTCAAGCGGGCGATCCCGATTCCCTGCGAGGTCAAGACCGAGGCCGTCGAAGCGACGTTCAAGAACGGCGTCCTGAGCATCGTCCTGCCGAAAGCCAGCGAAGGGCAGTGCCGCCAAAAGATTACCGTGAAGACTGAATAATCCCTTCAGTGTAAAAACAGACCTGACAGGTCTCGGAAGACCTGTCAGGTCTGTTTTTTTATTTGTGATACTTCTCACCGCCGATAATCGTCGCTGCGCGGTACAACTGTTCCAGCAAAACAACGCGCGCCAGCTCGTGCGGAAATGTGAGCAACGACAGCGACAACGTATCGTTACACGCGGCGAGAACTTCAGGCGACAGCCCCACCGGCCCGCCGAGTAGAAAAGCCAGGCTGCCGTACACCTCGATCTGCTTACGCAAAAATTCAGCCAGTTGCGGGCTATCCATCTGCTTGCCGGTCGGGGCCAAGGCGATCACGCGCCGTGCATCCTTGACCGCCGCAAGCAGCGCCTCTCCTTCGCGCTGCATCGCCACCCCGTCGGACATCCCCTGCCCCACAAAATCCTTCACTTCGATCACTGTCACGTCCGTGTAGTGGCGCAAGCGCGCGAGATATTCCTGCTGCGCCGCACGCCAGTAAGCACTGTGCAGTTTTCCTACAGCAGCAATCGTGATTTTTCCCGCAAGACGGGCCATCTTCTACCTTCCTCACCCTTGCTCGATTTTGCTTTTTGGAATAATATAGTTGCAATGCTTATGCATATTGGTTAAAAAGTCAAATTAACGCAGATGTAGAGTTCGTTGCAAATTTACGTTAAAGATGTAGAATACTATTAGGTGTAGCGGGGGGAATGTTTTTAACCATCTAAGTAAGGGAGGAGGTGAAAAGGCATAAATGCGTAACAAGAGAGACGGGGGAGACCTCATAACCAGTATTGTATCATTCCGTTTCAGCACAAGTGTAAAGGAGAAAGTAGCATGAAAACTTCCCAGAAACTATTGGCCGTTCTCGCTGTTGTCGTGGCATTGTGCGCCCTGGCCGTTATGAGCGTTATTGCTGCGCCGGCAGCCCCCGGACTGCAAATTGATAAGACCGTAACGCCAGGCATTATGAAAGCTGTACCCAATGGTGTCCTGACGTACACGATTGTCTTGTCTACTACCGAGACGGACGCTATGATCGGCGTGGTCTTGACCGATACCCTGCCGCCGCTGCTGCGCTTCGGCGCGTGGGTGGAGCAACCCGGAGACGCTAGTGTTAACGGTAATCAAATCACATGGTCCGGGTCTGTAATGGGACAGGTCGAGTTTGTCTTTACCGCGCTTTTGCCAGCGGATCAAAATACTCTTCGACTCCTGCCACCATCAATCACTAACATCGTGCAAGTGACCTTCCCCGGCGGCAGCGGCTCTGCCAGCGCCACCACCCGCTTCTACCGCTACATCTTCCTGCCGTTGGTGACGCGCAACTTTACCCCGTAGTCCGCGTTACAGGCTATAATCAAGGGGGAGGCAGCAGGAGCAACCTCCCCCTTTACGCGGAACAAATCCCCGGTTCTGACTTCATAAGACGAAAGGAGGTGATGTGCAAGCAGAAGAGCGCCGAGCGGTGCGCAGATAGTATCTGAATGTACATTGAACCGTAGGATTACCTTTCCAGAATTCTCAAAGATAAGTAAGGAGGAGTATACATTATGAAAGCCACACTGCAAAAACGAGTTCTCTCGTTACTAAGCATGCTGGTTGTCTTGAGCATGATATTTACACCATACGCAGTTTTGGCGACTGAGGGCGGACCCGAAGTCACCGATGGCGAAATGCCAACGTTGGCCCCAGCAAACTACTGGATCGTCCAACTGACCGCGCCCGCGCTGGCGCAATACACCGGCGGGATTGCCGGATTGCAGGCTACCGCCGCCAGCGTCACCGGCGCGAATCGGCTCAATGTGAACACACCAACAGCGCAGGCCTATATTGCCTATTTGAAGGCAACTCAGGCTGAAGTTGCGCAGGCCATTCAAAAAGCTGTGCCCGGCGCCGCAGTCGAGCGTGATTACCAGGTCGTGTTCAACGGTTTGGCAATCAAGCTCCCCCAGGCTGACGAGCAGGCCCCGCTGAAACTGTTCAAAATCCCTGGAGTAAAGCAAGTTTTCCGCCAGGAGATTTACTATCCGGATATGTATGCCAGCCTGCCGCTTATTGACGCTCCCGCGATGTGGGCAAGCCTGGGCGGACAAGGTGTTTCCGGTAAAGGGCTGAAAGTCGCCGTCATCGATACCGGCATCTACATCACTAACACCTGCTTCAACCCCACGGGCTATACCTATCCCGCAGGCTTCCCCAAAATGGACACCGACAAGCCCGCCGCCACCAACGAGAAAGTGATCGCGGCGCGCGCATATTTCCGCCCGGATGATCCACCCGTCGCCGGCGACGAGGGAACGTGGGCTGGCCCTAGCGGCAGCAGCCATGCGACCCATGTCGGCGGTACGATTGCCTGTGTGCCCGATACCACCGCCACACCTTACGGTGAAACGATCAGCGGCGTCGCCCCGGCGGCGCAACTGATGAGTTACCGGGTTTTCTATCCGGCGCAAAGCGGCAGTGGCAGTGGGTGGAGTGCTGAACTGATAGCTGCGATCGAGGATGCCGTCATCGATGGCGCGGATGTCGTCAACAATAGCTGGGGCGGCGGTTCACCCTCCGTCTATCCCGATCCCCTCGATCTGGCCTACGACGCAGCCTGGGATGCCGGCGTCGTCGTCGTTTTCTCCGCCGGCAACAATGGCCCCTATCCACACACTGTCGATCACGCCTCGGATAAGGACATCACCGTTGGCGCCAGCACCACGAGCGGCACCTTTGCCGCTGGTGTTCTGGGTGTCAGCGCCCCGGAGCCAATTTCGCCCACACTGCAAAATATGGCTTTTGCGAGCGCTGCATTCGGTGCGCCTCTGGTGGTAGGACAGGTGTATGAGTATGAATACCTGCCCGCTTCTGCAGTAGACTCCGCTAACGTCACCGGATGTAATGCCTGGCCCGCCGGGACTTTTACCGGCAAGGCGGCGATTATCAGCCGGGGCGTCTGCGAGTTTGGCCTCAAAGTGCTCAATGCTGAAAACGCCGGCGCGGAGTTTGTCGTGATCTATAACAACGCTGGCGATAGCCTGATCTCTATGGGCGCCGGCGCTTATGGTTCTCAGGTCACCATTCCCTCAGTCTTTGTCGGACAGACCAATGGCACGAGGATGGTCAACTGGTACACGACTTACGGCGCTGCTTCCAAAATCAAGTTAGATAACACCCCCTTCCAGGCCGGCAACATCCCTGACCGGCTCGCCAACTTCACCTCACGCGGATCATCCATTCGCCAGACAATGGGCGTGGATGTGGTGGCGCCCGGCGTCAATATTCTGTCCTCGGGGTACGGTCAAGGCGGCGGCATCGCCGGTCACATGGGCTTCGGTCAGGCCAGTGGCACCAGTATGGCGGCACCGCACGTCTCCGGCGCGGCAGCGCTGCTCAAGCAACTGCATCCTGATTGGACGCCTGGGCAGATCAAGTCTGCGTTGATGAGTACGGCGGAACTCGACTTACTGGATTATAATGGCGCTGTCGTCGGCGCGACGGACCGCGGCGCGGGGCGAATCGACCTGGGCAAGGCCGGCGATCCCGGTTTGACCTTCGACAAGCCAAGCCTGAGCTTCGGCTATATGGCGATAGGCGGACATGCCAGTGAAACCGTGGTTGCCACCGATGTTTTCAGCCATGCCACAACCTTCACTTACACCGTGACCGTCGAAGAGACCGGCAATGTGACCACCACTGGTTACTTCACGATCAGCGTAGTGCCAGAAAGCATCGCGGTTGACGCCAAAGGCGACACGGCTTCCTTCAACGTGAACGTCGAAATCGCGCCCAACGCTCCGGCCGGCGACTACGAGGGTATGGTCTGGCTTGAGCACGGCCATCACATGCTGCACATTCCGGTATGGATTCAGGTATGGCCGGAAAAGAGCGACAAGGTCTTGCTGCTGGACAACGACTTCAGCTATCTCTTGGGGTATCCGGACTATACCTGGTACTACACCAGCACACTGGAAGCGCTCGGCATCCCGTATGACTACTACGATGCCGACAGATACTATAATCGGGCGCAAACCATCCCCGACCTATCCGTGTTACAGCAGTACAAAGCCGTGATCTGGTACACTGGCGATCACTGGCAATATAACGGTTACTACAACGTCCCCACACCGCTGACCACCCAAGATCAGCAAATCTTGATCGGCTATCTCCAGGGCGGCGGGCGCTTGCTGGCAACCGGGCAGGACTTGTCCTCTGTGCTGCGCGCCGATACCGGCAACGAGGTGTCGAACCTCTACGGTGGCTTCCTGGGCGCTGAATGGCTACAGGACGATGTCTTCTCCGGCGTTCTGCCGACAGAACAACGTCAACTGAAGGGCCTGGGCTTCACCGAAGGTATCACGGTAGACCTCACACTCCCTGCCACCATCATCCCCGATGGCGCTGGCAATCAGCTCTATGTCGACGAGATTCAGGTTCCCGTGCCTGGTGAGGGGCAGCCTGAACCTGTCGTTGCACCCAAGCCCATCTTCCAAGCAACCAGCGGGGATCATGTGGCTGACGGATATGTAGGCCTGGCGACCTCTTCGGATGCTTCGTTGGAAGACCCAATGACCTACGCGGATTGGCGCAGTGTGTACCTCTCCTTCGGATTTGAAGGTATCAATAACCCGCCACCCAACACGTTCCTGTTCGACTCACGCGCGACAGTGATGAACCATCTGCTAGGTTTCCTATTCACCCAACCGACCGTCGCATTGCCAGACTACGATGTAACTGCGGGCGCAGTAACGTTGGTTGCCACCAGCGGCTTCGCCACGGAGGATACCACCGATCTCGTCCAGTATCGTTGGGACTTCGGCGACGGCTCACCCATCCAGACCACCACAGTCCCGACTGTGACTCACACCTACGCACCGGGCACGTTCACTGCCCATGTTGAGGTCACCGACTTCTACGGGCATACGGCTATCGATGCGGGCACCGTCAAGGCAACTGCCTATATCTACCTCCCGCTCGTTATGCGCGCCTACACCGCACCCTAACGTCACGAGGCGATAGAAGCCGAGTCTATCAACCAGGGGAGGGCGTTCTCACGCCCTCCCCTTCTTGTTGCCGCAAAAAGCGTAGGGCGAGTTGGCAACTCGCCCTACGCTTTCCACCAAATAAAAACCTCTCAGGATTTGTTGGGCGCGGGTACCCCGCTTGGCTTTGCAGTGTTCACCGCTCGGTGACCTGCCTGTTCTCCCAAATCCTGAGAGGATCAACGATTTGTCTCTATTATAGGGGTGTTTTTGGCGCGCGTCAATAGAACATCTGAATTAATTCGATTTTGCGTTCCCCCATTTCCGCGGTATGATACTGCCGTAATGCGGAATGCGTGAGGAATGAGGGATGAAACGTCTGCTCTGGTTCATCGTCGGTATAGCCCTGGGGATTGGATTGGCGCTTCTCATCGGCTGGCAATGGCTGCCGGTCCAGCGCGCCGATTCCTCTCCGGCGCTGTTACGCCGCGATTATCAAGAAGAATACCTGCGGCTGATCGCCGCCGCCTATCGGGTGGATGGCGACCTGGCCCGCGCGCAGCAACGCCTGGCAGAACTGCCGCCCAATAGTCTCGTCAACGTGACAGAACGCTGGATCGCCCAGGGCAAATCCGACGCCATTCTGATTCCCCTGGCGCAGTTGGCCCGCGACCTGGGTGTGAGCACGCCGGCCATGCAACCCTATCTCCAACGAGGGACACCGTGAAACCCTGGGGCGTCCTCATCGTCGGCCTGATCCTCGGTCTCGCGGCGGGATTGCTCTACACGTGGGTCATCTCCCCGCCGGAGTACTACGATACCTACCCGCCGCTGCTGGATAAGCCCTATCGCACCGACTGGATCGAGATGACGGTGTTGGCCTATGGCGCAGAAGGCAACTGGAGCCGCACGCAACTGCGACTGCAGGGACTCTCGGAAGCGGAAATCCGCCCTATCGCCGCCGCGGCGCTCGATCAAGCCGTCGCCGCGGGCCGGCCGTTGGTGATCCTGCAACGGATGGCTAAACTGGCGGCGTTCTACGGCATCGACACCCCCGCCGTCCACATCTACACCGGTGCGGACAGTACCGTCCCGACGCCCGCGCCCACGCCGACCGCCCAGACCATCCCCCCCACTTCCGCGCCAACGCCGACGGCCATCCCGCCGACCAACACGCCCTTTCCTGCCCCTACCCTCACCGTCGCAACGCCTATCTCCCCGGCCCTGAGCGAATTTCATATCGTCTCGCAAACCCTGACCTGCACCACTACGCCGCACATTGCGGTCTCCCTGGTCCTGTCACATACGATCACGGTCCGCCGCCGCGAGGAGGTAGAATGGCTCCCCCTGCCAGGGCGCGAAGTGTGGCTGCTGTGGGAAGACGGCGCGGACCGCGCCGTGACGGGCTTCAACCCGGAGATGGGGCCGGGCTACGCGGATTTCACCGTCGCACCGGGCCAGGTCTACAAACTCTACATCGATGTTCCACGCGGGGCGCCGCTCTCGACGATACAGGTCGAACCCTGCACCGCAGAGGAAGGCGAAGGCTGGATCAGCCGGTTATTGGTGTTTCTGACCCAAGAGGATTAACGGCCTGGTTGCCAAAGGCTGTCAACACAATATGGAGAGACCTTCAGGATGAAAGTCCAGCCCACGCGCGCAAGCCAGACCTGTTTCTACTACACGGCATGGCGCAGGCCATGCGGCTTGACCGTCTAACGAACCCTATCTCACAACGCCGGTGGTTATACTGTGATGAAAAAACAATGCTGTAATGTGTTTGTGTTCTGGGTAAGTTTAATCCTGTTGACAGCCTGCGGACCGCAAACGCCGGTGTCCCCGACAAGGACACCGGCACCCACACTCACCCCGCCCCCCACCCTCACCCCCCTTCCCACGTGGACGCCGACGCTCACGCCGACCCCCACCCCGATACCGCCGCTGATTGTCAATGTCACCTGGCCCGAGGCGGTATCCGCGCTTGAGCCGCCACTCGTCATCGCCGACGTGACGCTGCCCCAGGGCATCACGGCAGACGTCGCCATCAGCGCCAAAATTTACGATCCAACATCAACGGTTCACACTACCTTTGACCTCGTCCGGCAAAGTAGCAGACGCTACGTTGCTCCCGCGCCGTTCCAACTGGCGTTGGATGCACCCACAGGGCACTGGTGGCTCGTCGTCCATGTGGAGACAGAATTGGAGGTCGTCGGGGAGCGGATGCTGCCTTTCCAGCCCGCCCCCATCGAGTTCTACACACTGACAGAGACCCTACCCTCCGGGGTAAACCTGCGCGTGCCGCGAGCTTTTACCGAAGTCACCGCGGAGGGCAACCAGTATGCCGGCGGGCGCGTGTGGCGGCATGGGAAAGGCGAAATCGCGCTGTGGTGGGCGCCCGGCCCAACCGAGCCGCTGCTTCTCAACAACGCCGTGGTGATGCTGGAAGCCACCCACGAGCCGCAGGCACCGTCCAAAGCGGAGTTTGTCGAAGAAACCACGTGGCAAGAACGCCCCGCCTTCCTGTTCCATGAACAGTGGCCTGGCAGACAGGGTGGACCGGCTGTGGCGTGGGTGATACAGGGGCCTGACGACTGGCTGTACGTTCTCCGCGTCCGCGCTTTGGGTGTCGAGCCGATCCCTGGGCTACTGCAAGAAATCGCCGCGACGTTCGCCTTCACCGACTAAAAAACTCACGGGGGCGAGCGAACCAAAAATCCGCCTCAACGGGTACATTTCAGACCTCGACCTTCAGGGAGGACGCTTATGTGATGTTGATCGGTGTACCGACGCGCCGGTTGCTGCGGATGAACTCGTCTTCGTAACCACCGATGGGATGCACCCAGCGATAAATCCAGCGCGCGGCCTCACAGGAGACGTTCAGACAGCCATGGCTGCGGCGCACGCCGAAATCGTTGTGCCAGTACGCGCCGTGGATGGCCGTCCCCACCAGATCGAAGAACGTGTTCCACGGCACCCCCGGCAGATCAAAAATGTCGCCGGGCGCGGGTATGTCTTCCTCTTTCATCCCCTCGTAAGGCACATTGCTCATGTGACGCGACACCTGCTTGAGCAGGACAGCATGATTGCCGGTCGGCGTCGCCAAATGACCGCCCAGCCCCGACGCAACGAGCGTGCGAAAGACGACGTTCTCGCCCTCGAAACACGTGAGCGACTGCTCTTCCAGGTTGACCTCGATGCGCTTGTTCCCCACAAAAGGATGAATGGGCGCCATCTCTGCGCGGGGGAAGCGGCGCACATCGCGCGCCAGCACCCATTGGTGATTGCCGACGACCTTGGGCGGGTAGTCATCGGCGACTTTGTACCAGCCGGTGCCCTCAGCGTCGGTGACTGCATCGATCACATGGAACATGGTGCTGCCGTAGAAGCGGTACTTCTTCGCGGCCTGCGGGTGCGGCTCGGTACGCGCTTCGGTGTAGACCTGCGAAATCTCGCCCCAGAAGCCCCACGGCCCGATGTCGGCGATAAAGGGCTGCGGTGGGTAAATCCGCATCGGCAGCACCCACGCCGAATGGACGTAGCCCAGATCGGTTTCGTACCACAGATCGTTGTGCCGGCTGAACGGCGCGCGCACTTCCCTCAGGATGCGACAAGATTCGTCGCGCGCCAGCGTGTTGAGACGTTTGGAGGTCGTGTCGGGTTGCTCGTAGAAAACCACCGGATGGATGGCGCGCCCCATCAGAATGAAGGTATTGGGGTCCGGCTCGGTGGGATCCATCCGCAACGTTGGATACTGCGCGCGGGCGTGCCAGACCGGCGACAGTGTCGCTGCCGCGGCAGCGCCGGCGATGAGTTTGAGCAGTTGGCGGCGGGTCAACGTGCGGGCCATGGCACTAGGGAATCTCCGGGTAATCTGCGAGCGCGGCAAACGCAATCCCCACCATCGTCGGGCCGGTATGCGCGCCCAACACGGGCGACATCGTGCCGAGGGGGAGCCAGGTACACTTGAATGTTCTGTCCACTTCCTCACGCAGGAACGCCGCGCCTTCTGGATTGAGGGCGTGGATAATCTGGACGCGCAGAGGCGTGCCGGGCGCATGCTTCTTGAGCATCAACTTGACCAGTCCCCTGAGCGCCCCATGGAACGTGCGTGCCATGCCCAGTTGCTCGTAATTGCCGATATCCTTCGTCACGCCAATCATCGGCTTGATATGCAGCGCCGAGGCGATCAGCCCCTTCATGTGGCTGATACGCCCGCCGTGAATCAGGTAGCGCAAATCCTCTAGCGTGTAGATGCTGTCGCTCACCGCTACGATGCGCTGAATCAAATCGACGATGCGTTCCACAGGCCACCCTGCCTTGATGGCGCGGGCCGCCGCCGACACCTGCCAGCCCACCACAGCAGAGAGTGTCTTACAATCCACAACGGTGACATTAGCCTCCGGCACCATTGCCGCGCCCGCTTTCGCCGCATTAACCGAGCCGCTCAATCCCGACGACATCTGAAGCGACAGGATGTCCGGATCAGTAGCGGCCAGTTTGCGGTACATTTCGGCAAAGTCTCCCGATGAAGGCTGCGATGTTGTCGGGAAAGCCCCCGTCTCTTGCAAGAGCCGGTAGAGTTCCTCAGATTGAATATCCAGGCCGCTTTTATACGTCTTCCCCTCGAGCGTGATCGTGTGACGCACAGGGTTCAACGGTATGTCGGGCATTTCTTCCGGCGGCAAATACAAATCCATTCCACTATCCGTGACGATCTGCATCTCTCCCTCCTTTCGCAGTAAAACACGGTTGGGCCTGATTGTACTTGTAATTGATGCACAAGGCAAAGCAATGTAAATTGTCGTACACCGAAATCACACCAAAAACACAAGGCGCAGCTCCTGGCTGCGCCTTGTTCGACAGAAAGCAGTGAGCGTTACACGCGAATCTCCCCTTCGCGTTTACCGAAGTTGATCTTGACGCCGGGCGCCATCGTCATACTGCGCCCCGGTTCCACATCCTTGATCGTCCCATCGCTCAGCGTGATGACCCACTTCTCCAGGGTCAGGTTCCGCAGCCCCCAGATATTTGGATTGGTGGGATGGCGGGTGACTTCGGCGACCGGCACCGAGAAATCATAAGCCTTATCGGGATCCACGTGATGCGGATAGAGCCGGGTGTTATAGTTCAACATCACCACAGCATCCCCTACCCGCAGACGCGGTGGCAACGCCAAATCGCTATGGCACGACCAGCACGTGCCTGGCTTGCCGCCGGTCGCTTTCAACGCAGCCAGATCGTAGAAGTTTTCGGCGCTGCACTGCGCGCAGTAGATGATGGTATCGCGCAGATTCACCAATGCCTTGCGCCACTCACTCGCGCGCACGCGCCCACCATAAGGGTCGCGCAGCCCGTTGGTGAACGCCTGCACAAACAGATCGCGGACGAACTGCGGATAAAGCGGCCAGTAATCCTGCACACGGTTGTGATACCCTGGCACCGGGCGGTTGGTATCGTTATAGGGATCGAAAATGAAGACGGGGTCCGCACCGAAGAGCCGTTGTTCTACCACGCGATCGAAGGCCGGGACGTTGAGGGCACGTTCGCCTTCCAGGGGATGGTGCACCATCATCATATAGAACAGCAATGTGGAGAGCGTGTGCAGGTCCGACTGGACGCCGGGCGCAGCCTCACCGCGTACCAGCTCCGGCGCAGCAAAACGCAGCAGGCGGGGCGCGCCGGGCGTGCCTTCCGGCACAATGTTGTCCGCGTAGACAAAGAGCACATCGCCCGTATCTGGATCAAAGAAAACGTTACGCGGTGACAGATCGCGGTGACATAAGCCCTTCAGATGCAACGCGGTAAAGCTATCCACGATCCCCAAAAGCGTCGTCGTCAGGGTGTGGAAGGTCGGCTCCACCCACTGTTTGACCAGGTCTTCGATGTTCCTGAAACGAGGATCGCGCGGTGAGGTGAGGTAGCCGAAGCCGGGCACATCCGCCGATTCAACCACCGTCGTCGGCCAGAGGAAGCCCGGCGTGGGCGGTCCCTGCTTGATCAGCGTTTCGAGCAGGGCGCGCTTTTCCGGTGTGGCTTCGGCGGGGAAAATCCACGTCAACATCACCGGTTGCCCATCGACCTCGGCGGCATGCGCATCGGCCTGGCCTTCGGTGCTGACGAACTGATCGGCGGTGTAACGCGCAGCCAACATACCCACCCGCCGATCCGGCACGGTGTAGAAGGTGAAGATGCTGGGCGTGGGTTGCGGTGCAGGCTGGGGCGCCGGCTGTACGACCGGCGCGGGCGTGACGGCCGGCTGGACGGGTGGCGCAACCGGTGCAGGCGCGGGAGCAGCGGGCTGCGGAGCAGGCGTAACCGCTTGCGGTGCAGGAGCCGCAGGTTGCGGGGCCGGTTGAGGCGCGAAGGTGAGCGGTGTGGGCGGTGGCGTAGGCGCTGCCGTCTGTTGCGCCGCAGCAACGATCTGCCGCTCGATGACTTCCAACGCCTTGATCGCGGCAGGATTATCCGGCTCCATCGACAGCCACTGGTTGATGGCGAGCTTGGCGGCTTGCAACTTTCCGGCCTTCAACGCGGCGTCGGCCTTGGCCCGCAGTTGGTCGGCCATCGCCGACAACTTTGCGCCGGTGCTCAGCGGCGTTTCGAGCGCCTTCAGCGCATTCCAGAACGCCATTGCATCGGGATAGCGCGTCGTCGGATCGAAGGCCAGCGCCTTGCTCAACACGCCCGCGATGCCTGGCGGGACATCGCTCGGCCAGGTCTGGGGGAACTGTGGCCCTTGGGCGTGCGCGTGCATGGCCTGCATCACGCTGGCGTCCTCGAACAGCTTCTTCCCCATCAACATCTCATACGTGATACAGCCAAGCGCGTAAATGTCGGCAGGAATTTCAGGAGGCGCGGTCTCCCACACCTCCGGCGCGATGTAGGCCAGCGTACCGACCAGGCCGCCTTCGAGACGGCTCAGCCCCACACTGTTGGCGGCCATCAAGCGCGTCAGCCCGAAATCCATCAACAGCGGGCCGCCGGGCGGATCGATGAGGATGTTCGCCGGTTTGAGGTCGCTGTGCACGAGACCCTGGCTATGCGCGTAATTCAACGCCTCACAGACAGACTTGAGGAACGGCAGCGCCTTGTCCCACGGCACCCGCTGTCCGGTGTGCGCGGCAATGGCTTCGGCCAGACTACCATCCCGCGCCAACTGTGTCACCTGGTAAAGATCCGTCTCCGTCTCACCGATGTCGTAAATGGGCGTGAGATGAGGGTGTTGAAGACGGGCGGCGGCATGCAAATTGTCGCGCAGGCGGGCGACCCACGCTTCATCCTGCAACAACAACGGATCGAAAAATTTGATAGCCACCAGCCGTCCGATGCTCGTGTCTTCGGCGCGGTACACCGTGGCAAAACGCCCCTTGCCCAACACGCCCAACACGCGATATTTGCCTAAACTCGGAAGAGTAACGCCTGTGTTCATAGTCCCCCCTTATCATTTTAGATGGGTTGATTTTGATTGGGTGATTTTTCCGTCGCCCAATCACCCAATCCTCAATCTCCAAATCTGCAATTCTCAGACTCTGATTTCGCCTTCTTTTTTGCCGAAATTGATTTTCGTGCCGACGGCCAAACGCACGTTGCGCCCCGGCTCCACGTCGAGGATCGCCCCATCATCGGTGGTGATCACCCATTTTTCCTTGCTCAGGTTTCGCAGTCCCCAGATCGACGGGTCGGTAGGGTGTTGGTTGACTTCAGCAACAGGATGGGAGAAATCGTACAGCCGGTCGGTGTCCACATGATGGGGGTAGAGCTTAGTGTCCCAGTTCAACATTACGATGGCGTCCTCAATGCGAATGCGCGGCGGCAGGACGAGTGGCGCTTTACACGCCCAACACTCACCGGGATTGCCGGTCGCCTTGAGCCTCTCGGCGCTGTAAAAGTTCTCCGCGCCACACTTTGGACAGTAGATAATGGCGTCGCGCATGCGCGCCATCGCTGCACGCCACTCACTTTCGCGGATGCGCATCTGGGGATCGTGCAATCCGATCGTAAATGCCTTGGTGAAGAGATCGCGAATGAAAACCGGATAGAGGGGCCAGAACGTCAAGGCGTTATCGTGGAAGCCTTCCACCGGGCGGTTGCTGTCATCGTTGGGATCGAAGATGAACAGCGGATCGGTCCCGTACAGCTTGTTCATCGCGGGCAGGTCGAGGCATTTGATGCTGCTCTCACGCTTGCCTTCCAGCGGGTGGTGCACCATGAGCATGTAGAAGAGCAACACGGCCAACGAATAAAGGTCGGTCTGCATACTGGGGCGCGCCTCGCCGCGCACGATCTCCGGCGCCATAAAGCGGGGCGTGCCGAGAACGCCGCCCTCGGTTGCGCCATCGACGGCCACGTTGTCATTGTCGCAGATGAGGATCTCGCCCGTATTTGGCTCGAAGAAGACGTTGCCGAAGGAAATATCGCGGTAGCAATACCCCATCGCATGCAGCCCCAGAAAGCTATTCGCCAGTTCCAGCCCTGCCGTCGCCAAAGCGCGGAACGTGGGTTCGGCCAGGCGCTTCATCAGATCGACGATGCTTTTGTACTGCGGCCCGCGCAAGGGCATGATGTAGCCAAAGCCAGGCACGTCCGCAGACTCGGTCAGCTCGATGGGCCAGAGAAACTTCTCGCTGGGGGGGCCTTTTTTGATCAGAACTTCCAACGCCGCGCGCTGCTCGGCAGTGGCCTGCGCCGGGAAATACCATTTGAGCGCCACCTTCTGTCCGCTCAAGTCCGCGCGGTAGACTTCGCCCTGTCCACCGCCGCCGAGGAATTTCTCGGCAGTACAGGCCATGCGGGATGTGACCGTCTGGACGGTCTGACCTTCTTTCAAAATGTGCATAGTGTACCTCCTGCAAACACAGTCAAGTAGTCGTTAGTCAGGTAGTCTATAGTCAAATTTTCGCGCATTGACAACAAATTGCAACAAGGTCAATCCTGCCGGGTGCATTTCAGAATAGGGGCGACTTTTCTTAAATTGCACCGCAGAGCACGCAGCGTCCGCAGAGTTACTGGAAATTTCTCCGCGCTCTCAGCGAACTCTGCGGTTAAATAAGACGCTTATCTGGCTTTTGCCCCCGAATTGAAATGCACCCAATCCTGCCAGGCCGGATCGGCGCAGAAGGCGGCGCTCAGGCGTTCCTTCTGTGCTTCAGGCTGCCAGGAAGCGCGAATCCCGTTCAGAATGAGCATCCGAATGTCATCACGGGAGAAGCCCAACACCTGCTCAAGCAGCATGAATTCTTCCGCGAGTGTATTGCCGAACATCCTGGGATCATCGGTATTTATTGTTACGAGGATACCGCGCTCAAAGTAGCAACGCACCGGATGTTTATCCAGCGAAGAGACGACGCCCGTGCGCACATTGGAGAGTGGGCACATCTCCACCGGGATGGCGTGTGCCGCGAGATAATCGAGCAGCGCCGGGTCTTCTGCCGCGCGCGTCCCGTGTCCGATGCGTTCGGCGTGCAGTGCGTGGAGGGCGCCCCAGATGCTCGCTGCGCCGGCCGCTTCTCCGGCATGGGCGGTGGTGTGGAAGCCCAGCGCGCGAGCCTGCGCGTACACGTCCGCGAAAGGCTCCGGCGGATACAGGTGCTCCGACCCTCCAATGCCCACGCCGATGACGCCCTGATCGCGCACTTCAACCACGTCGGCGAGGGTGCGTGCCGCGGTCTCCGGGCCATAATCACGCCCAAAGTCGACGATGAGGAAAATATCGATGTCGGGAACGCGGGTTAGACCGGCGCGGATGGCCTCAGCCAACCGTTGCACGCACAGGCCATGGTGAGCGAAATCCACCGGTGAGAAAAAGACTTCTGCATAGCGAATATTCTGCTGCGCCAGATCGCGGGCCACAGCCTCGGCAATGAAGGTGAAGTCTTCGTATTCACGCAAAAACTGGTTCTTCCAGACCCACGTGTCGATAAAGTGGGGGAAGTCGCGGAAGACGAATTTCTGTTTCAACGCTTCCAGGTCAGGCAGGTCAGGAGCGCCGCCGTATTTCTGGACAAGGTTCCACAGGGCGGGATAGGGAATTGCACCCTCAAGATGCAGGTGCAGTTCAACTTTAGGGAGACGGTCAAACCAGTTCATCGTTGGTGTTAGTCGGGTAGTCATTAGTCAGATAGTCCGGTAGTCGTTAGTCGGGTAGTCAGTAGTCAGATAGTCGGGTAGGCGTTAGGCGGGTAGTCAGTAGTCAGATAGTCGGGTAGGCGTTAGGCGGGTAGGTGTTAGTGGGATAGGTGTGCGGTGAGCAGCGTAGTACGAGTTGGCAACCCGTACTATAGTATAATCCTCAGGTCGGAACGCGCAAGGGTGGCGAGTCCGGCCTCGGTGATGTTCTCGCAGCCGGTCACATCCAACACGCGCAAAGCATCGCACGTCGACAGATACGTCAGCCCCGCGTCGGTGATGGCGGTACGACCGAGATACAGGTGGGTGAGCCGCGGCAAGTCCCGCACGTGTGCAAGCGTCGCATCGGTGAGCGGCGTGTTCTCCAAATCCAGGTGCGTCAAAGTTGCCAGCCCGGCGAGGTGCGCCAGCCCTGTGCCTGTGACCGGTGTGTGTGAAAGATCGAGGCGCGTCAGGTCGGCAAATACGCGTGCGTGGGCCAATCCCGCGTCGCTGATGCGCGTCCCGGCCAGCGTCAGATCGGTCAATCCGCTAAGGACGCTCAACCGCGCCAGCCCCTCATCGGTAAGCGCGGTCCAGCTCAAGTCCAGGCGCGCCAGACCGATGAGCGGATGCAGGTAGACGATGCCCGCGTCGGTAATGGCGGTTGCCTCCAGGTTCAACGCCGTCAGGCCGTTGAGCGCGCGAATGTGCGTCAGGCCGGCATCCGTGATCTGCCCGCACGCGCCGAGATTCAAGTCCGCCAGGTGCTTGAGCGCGCGCAGATGGGACAACCCACCATTGGTGAGCCGCACACAATGGAAAAGATTCAACTGCGCCAGGTGAGTGAGACTGCGTAACGCGCTCAACCCGGCTCCGGTGATGGACGTGTCGCTAAGATCGAGCGCCGCCATCTCGGAAAGCGCGCTGAGGGCCGCTAAACCCTCATCCGTCACCTGGACGCTGGCCAGGCCCAGATCGCGCAAACCGGTGAGAGCCCTCAGATGTGCCGCGCCGGCATCGGTGAGCTGCGCACAGCGCCCCAGGTTCAGGCTGCGCAGACGGGCCAGCGCAGACAGGTGCGCCAGGCCCGCATCGGTGAGGCGTTCACACCACCACAGATTGAGATCAACCAGCGTATCAAGCACCTGAAGAAAAGCCAATCCCGCGTCGGTAATCGCGGTGCGCGACAGGTTGAGACGCAGCAAACCGGGGAGATCGCACACGTGCGCCAGGCCCACATCGGTGATGGGGCTGTGCTGCAAGTCCAATTCCTGGATGGGACCGAAGGCGCGCAATTCCTGCGCCAGCGTGTGCAGCCTGGCATCGTCGAGGTAGGCGCTCACACGCACTTCGTAATCAGGCAACACGTCCACCTGGCCCGGCATCACACCGAGTTCGCGCCATTCGCGGTTGCTGGTCAAAGTGGAACGCCCTAACAGCGCCACCGGCAACGTCGATATAAACGTGCGGGGCTTGGCCTCCGTCAGCAAAATGCCCAATGCCTCCGCGCACGTCTCCACGGCCCAACGCGCGGCGTCTTCCGGCAGGAAGTAAGCGTCCTGCAAGCGCCGGATGAGCCAGCCGAAGAGCACCGGCTGCGGGATGTTCGGCGAGGCGCTGCGCAGGTCGGCAGGCACGTTCTCCTGCACGGCCATCACCAACAGATTGACCTCGCCCTTGTACGAGCCACAGAAATCCAGCAGCAACGCCCGGCAGCGACGCGGGTCTTCCAGAACGGATTCCCCGTACTGCGCAACAATCTC
>JAIOAS010000012.1 GCA_019873725.1 Chloroflexota bacterium
GGATCGGCGGCTTTGATGAAGTAGTATACATCGTGATAAGCGCGCGCGTACCACTCCGAGCGCATGTTGTCCATCGTGTTGCAATCCGGTTCGTTGCCGATGAGCCAGATGGCTCCCGGTTGTCTGGCGATGGCGTTGAGCAGCGTTGTGCCGGTGGGAGAGACAGTGTAGCCAACCTGGACTTTATTGCTCAACACCGGTTTAACGCGGACGGTTTGCATATATTGGAGGGGGGGCAGTTGCGTCGCGCCTGTGGCGCCCCAATCCCAATACCACCCGGCATTGAGATAGGCCGGCCAGCCGCGCGCCTGTACATCCTTCACTTTCCTGGTCCACCCAAATCCGAACCGCCCCAGAACAAGCCCGGCTTGCTGCGCTTCAGCATGGGGAGCCGAAACGGCTATGTTTGCCCCCAGCACCGCAGCAATGCCGATCACTATCGTTAAAACAAGAATTCCCGTGCGCGCTCTTCGGTTTGAACACAACTTTTTCATTTCGTATATCCCTCAATTCTTTGGCCGTTATACTTATACTAGGCGCACAGTAAAATTTCCTTATTCCTGTCAGCAGATTAAGCAGATTTAGCAGATTATGCGCTGTAAATCGGTCAAAAATCTGCTTAATCTGCTAAATCTGCTGATGAAAATGGCAATTTTAGTGTGCGGTTAGTATATATTCTACCACATTCAGATACGAATTGACCCAGGGTCTTATCCTTCTTGCTCCGAGGGGAACGCCAGTTCCCCGTTTTAGGCTCATAAGATGCGGATCTGGCGATCCGCTCGAAGCAAAAATAGGAAACTGTGACAGAATGATAAAGCCCAATTGACCGCTTTTTCATTGTGCCGTATACTTAAGGTGGCTTCCGGCGCATCTGCCGGATTCCGCAAGGGCTTCACTGTCTCATCAATCGTTGTGGAGGTTAGACTATGGGGGAGAAATTATTTGCCAATCCTTACAGGGAATTTACCGCTATCCGCAATGTCCTCTTCGATCGGGTGATGCCGGCGCTCTCGTCCGACGCCTGGAAAGTGTTGTGCGTGGCTTTGCGCCAGACCTGGGGCGGCGACGTGGAAAGTGGGCGGGCGATCCCCGTTCACATCACGCTCGCCCAGTTCGAGGAAAAAACCGGCATCAAGGAATCTGGATTGATTGGCAAGGCGCTGCGTGAATGTGTGGACGCCGGTTATTTGCTGCTGGATCAATCCGGCGAGCCGACCACCGACTTTGTGCTCAACCGCGATATCGAATTGAAGCCACTTATTCCGGCAGAGGACAAGCCCGAAAAGATCGTGCCGCTGCGGCCTGATTTGGAGAGCGCCTTTCAAGCCCTGGTCAGTTTCAGCCGGGAGATGGGGGCGACCGCCGATCTGTCACTGGTGCGTCGGGCGGTGGTCGATAACGGGGCGGACGCCGTCGCCGATTGGATTGCGGTGGGGCGTTTGATGACGCATCTGCAGCCGCCCGCGCGCTTCAAGACGGTGCTGGAACGGCTCTTGCAGGGCGTTCCGCCACTGCCGCTCAGCATGCTGGCGCCGGAAGAACTGGCGGAAGTGGAAGAACCTGCCCCCGTCGTTCGGAAAGAGGCACGCGAGCTTTCGGCGTCCGAATTGTGGGAGGCGATTCTGGAGGCATTGCGTTCCAAGATGCGGAGCACCAAATTCAAATTCTTTGAGTCTACGGTAGGGGTCGCGCTTGGCAATGACGTGTTGACGGTGGAAGCGCCCAACGAACGAACCCGGGAATGGCTTGAGAGCGGGCAGTTTGCTGCACTGACCGTGGAAACGGCCAGGGAAGTAGCCTGGCCGTCACTACAGTTGAAATTCATCGCCAAAGCATAAGGATACCGATGAAACGTTTCGCCGTGTTGCAGCTTTCCGGGTGCGCCGGCTGCGAAGTGGCGCTCCTTAACGCCGAGGCGTGGGTGGCGCAATACAGACTCGTTTACATGCCGTTGGTCGTTTCCGCCGAGGACGTGCCGGAGGTGGACGTCCTCCTCATCAGCGGCGGTGTGCGCACTGACGAAGACCTCTATAAGTTGCGGCGCGCGGTGAAGAAGGCGCAGCAGGTTGTTGCAGTGGGAACGTGTGCCATTTCCGGCGGCGTTGCCAACCTGGGCGACCGTGACGATGTGCGCGCGCTCTTTCTGGCCGAAAAGGATCGCCCGCACGTGCCCCGTCTGCTCCCCAAATCCCACCCGGCCGATGCGTTCGTCACGGTGGACTTGTATGTGCCGGGTTGCCCGCCGACCTCGGAGCTGTTTATGGCGGTGCTCACGAACCCCCACGATTTTCAGGCCAGCAAGGTGGTTTGCCAGGAATGTGGGCGGCAGAAGCTCAAAGACGTGAAACCGGCGCACCTGCTTGGCTTCCAACAAGGCGAAGTGCTGCCCGACGTGTGTCTCATCAACCAGGGCTACCTCTGCGTGGGTTCTTCGACGCGCGGCGGCTGTCGTGCCCCGTGCCCGCGCGCGGGCCATCCGTGCGTGGGCTGCCGCGGGCCTTCGGACGTCTTTATCGAGAAGGAGTCTGCGGCGTGGTTCACCAGCATCAAGCGCGTGTTTGCGACGATGACGAACGTGCCGGAAGACGAAATCGAGCGGGGGTTGCGTTCCCCACAGTTGGCGCTGTTCCTCTTCCAGTTCTCCGACTATGCCGACAACAGAACTGTCGGTGGAGGCTACCATCCACGTCCGAAAGAGAAGGTGCTGTGAGATGACGACGCTAACCTTCCCCTTGAGCCGCATTGAGGGACACGCCCGTGTGATCATCGAAGCGCGCGGCGGAATTGTCCAATCCGCCAAATTCCAGGCCACCGAGTTTCGCGGCTTCGAGTACCTGGTGAGGGGCGCGCCTGCCGAGCAAATGCCGGTGCTGGTGCCGCGCATCTGTGGCGTGTGTTCGACCGCGCACCACGTCGCCTCGGTCAAGGCGCTGGAAGACGCCTACGGCGTCACGCCGCCGCCGTTGGCGCTGACCATCCGCGAATTATTGATGCTCGGCCAGTTGTTGCAGAACCAGGCCACGTCGCTCTTCATCTTCACGATGCCCGACCGGCTGGGGGTGGACAGCCTCTTTGACGTGGATACCACCGAATTGGACGGTGACGCGCTGGCAGGCGTGGCGGCGCGCGCGCTGCAAGTGCGCCAGGCGGGGACGCATCTCATCACGTTGGCGGGCGGGCAGTTCATTCACCCCGTCAAAGCCGTGGTCGGCGGGGTGACGGGCGGCATCGGCGCGGCGGCTGCGTCCGCAATGCGGGCGGAGCTGGCGGAGGCGCTGCCCGTGGCATGTGCGCTCTTCGATACGTACTGGGACTATTCCGTGGCGTTGAGCGCGCGCCTGGGCACCTGGGGCGACGACGCGCCGGCCTGTTACCTCACGGCGGTCTGTGGCGAGCGTCCCAACTACTACGGCGACTTCATCCGGCTGATGGGCTGCGAAAGCGGTGACGTGTGCGCGCAGTTTCCGGCCCGCGAGTACCGCGCTTTCCTGACTGTGGAAGAGGCCGAGTACAGCTACGCCGCTCAAACCAGTTATCAGGGCCACGTCTTGCGGGCCAACAGCCTGGCGCGGGCCAACCTGGTGGACAGCCTGGGCACGCCCTGCGCGAACGAGTATCTGCAACGCTTCCACCGCGAGTTCGGTCAACCGGCGCATGCGATTTTGCTCTTCGACCTGGCGCGCGGCATCGAATTGGTGTATGCCATCGAGCGCGCGATGGAGATTTTAGCCGATCCCCTTGAAGGCGCAGAGACGCGCATCCCCTATACCCCGCGTGATGGCGAAGGCTACGGCCTGGTTGAAGCGCCGCGCGGGCCCCTCATCCACCACTATCGCATCGAAAATGGTCTGATTGCCCAGGCCGAGTTTGTCATCCCCACCGTGCACAACATTCTGGCGATCGAGCGCGCCCTGCGCGTCGCCGCCGAACGGTACATCACACCGGAGCGGGTGAACCTGGAATTGGAGCGTGCGGTGGGACGGGTGGTGCGGGCGTTCGATCCGTGTATCGCCTGCGCGACACATTGATGCTACAAACGTTTTCACTCGGGCTTTTGGTATTTTCCGTTTCTTCCTCGCATAGGTTAATGCGAGAATGATAAAGCCCTGACTGCACCAAATCGGAAACCTATTGACACAGGGGAAAAATCATGCTATAGTTAAACAGACTCCGGTAACGATACCGGTATTGTTACCGAAAAGCTATTCATTCATTATTTATTCATCGCGCTCAAGCCATTATGAAGCATAACAAAAGCTCTCTTACGATTCGGGACGTTGCGGAAGCGTGTGGCGTCTCGATCTCGACTGTATCACGAGTCCTCAACAATAAGGACGACGTCTCGGCAGAGACCTACGAAAAAGTGCAGCGCGTGATTGCCGAAATGGGCTATACCTCAAGCCTGGCGGCGACCAGTATGCGCAGCCGGCGCACCAATGTCATCGGGGTTCTGGTCGTTGATCTGGGCGATCCCTTCAGTCTCGAATTGTTCAAAGGGATCGGCAAGGCCATCTACGGCACGGAGTACGATTTGATTATTTACAGCAGTGGTCGCATCGCCGCAACGGCGCAATCTGGCTGGGAGCGCTGGCACCTATCGCGGTTGGATGGCGGTATCACGGATGGGATATTGGTCGTGACGCCTACAACGGCGGAGTTGACCACCAATTCCCCCCTGGTCGCCATCGATCCCCACGAGCATAACGTATTCCCGGCTGTCTTGTCGGCCAACCGCGAAGGGGCTATTGCGGCGATGGAGTACCTGATCAGCTTGGGGCACCGACGCATTGGCTTTATCACCGGACGCCAGGGGTTGGTCAGTTCAAACCGCCGTCAACAGGGCTATGTCGAGGCACTCGAGCAGGCAGGATTGCCGGTCGACCCGGCGCTGATCCAGCCGGGCGATTATACCCGAGAGACCGGCTTCCGCTGCGCGCAAAACTTATTTGCCCTACCGGACCCCCCCACCGCGATTTTTGCCGCGAATGACCAATCCGCACTCGGCGTGATCGATGCGGCAAACGCAGCCGGCTTGCACATTCCTGACCATTTATCGGTGGTAGGATTCGACAATATCCCACAGGCGACAGGCTCAGTGCCCGCCTTGACCACAGTGGACCAATCCCTAAGCGAGATGGGATATATCGCCACAACGATGTTGATCAAGCTCATGCAAGGTAAATCACTCGACGCGCCGGTCTGTAAGATACCAACGCGGTTAGTGATCCGAGATTCCTGTCGAGCCGTCAAATAAGAGGGAGCGTGCGTTTTTTGCTCCAGCGCTCGGCGCGGATGCCAACAGAAACAAAAGGAGGAGCTTGCAACAATAGCGTTATTTCAGCGGGGCCGTACTTCCTCGCACGATCAATTCGGGATACAGCACACGTTGCTGCACCGGCATCGACGGATTACCAATCATAGAAACAAGATACTCCACACTTTGCTGCGCCAACACCTGCAAATCCTGCCGCACCGTGGTAAGCGGCGGGTTGAAATAGGCAGCTTCCCCCATATCGTCGAACCCCACAACCGACACATCTTCAGGGACACGGACGCCACGCTCGTGTAAGGCGCGTAAAGCCCCCAATGCCATCCGATCATTCGCCACAAAAAGTGCGGTGAAAGGCTCACCGCTGTCCAGAAGTTTTATAGTGGACGCATAGCCACTGGGAACTTCAAAATCCCCTGCAATGCTAGGCCCAGGCGTCAGACCGTGTGCTTTCAGCATCGTCACCACCGTCTCGTGGCGAAGCTGGGCATCGATATGCCGTGGATGACCGGCGATCTCGGCTATCTGACGATGTCCCAAGTCCAACAGATGTTGGATCGCCAACTCGCAGCCATGCCGTTGATCAAACACCACTGATGGTGACTTAATTCCCAATGCGGCACCCACCAGAACGAACGGCACGCCACGGCAGAGACTCCGCATTTCGGTGTAAGAGAAGAACGGCGTAGGTGTATAAATGAGCAAGCCGTCGATCATCCGGGCTGTCAGGTCGTCCAGGGCGGCCCGAATATCCTCCGGCGCCGCAAAAGGGCTGAGTTCCGAGATAAGCAGCGTGTACCCCTGTTTTCTGGCTTGATAAATCATCGCCGGCAGCGGGTCACTGTAGCGAATATCGTACATGAGCAATTGTAATATATATGAACGCCCTGTCGCCAACACCTTAGCCGCCTGGTTAGGACGGTAATCGAGTTGGCGGATTGCGGATAGGACCCGCTCGCGGGTACGCCTGGCAACGTTGGGGTGTTGGTTGATGACGCGCGAAACCGTTTGATAAGAGACTCCGGCGAGTTCAGCCACATCACGCAAGGTCGAACGCTTGACTTGTGGGTCTTGCATCATAGCACCTCAATCCTCGAATTGTGATCCCTCACATAACTCACTAACATTATACATTATGTCTAAACCAAATGCAATGGTTTTACGGGGGATTTTTCAGAAAAAAGTCAAAACAGGGCTTTTTCGATCTGCCTAAACCCGATAAAACGGTTGCGAAACAGTTTGAAGGTATTGACTTATTGAAGGAAATGTGTTATATTAAGAATGTGACCATTCACAATTAACACGCACGATCCGTGACGATTGTCTTTCCAAAGCTCGAATTCCCTGATAATTTTTCTGACCGATCCCAGAAGAGGAGGTAAAACAAGCGATACGAAATAGAGCATACTGTCCCAGGGCTAGTTTGTTTATTCAGTTTCACAAAAATATCTGGAGGAAAAAATGAAGGAGAGTAGAAAGAAACTCACGCGCAGAGAATTTCTGCGCAGCGCGGCCGTCTTCACGACCGCGATGGTAGCGACGGCCTGCACCACCCCCACGCCCCAGATCATCACCCAACGCGAAGAAGTCCCGATCGAGGTCACCCGCGTCGTTGAGGTAGCCGGTACGCCGGTGGTCCAGGTTGAACAGGTAGTCGTAACCGCGACGGCAGAGCCCGCCCCCCCGAAAGAAAAAGCCCCCGACGTACTGGGCACTTTCCCCAGAAGCGAGACCTTCATCGCCAGAATTCTCACCGGGCGTGTCGGTTCACCGGACAACTTCAACTGGTGGGTGGGTTGGAAGTGGTCGGACCGCGGCCTGCAGAACGTGGCGACTGAAGCACTCTGGACGGTCGATTTTGCCACGGGCGAGATCATCAACGGTCTGGCAGATGGCGATGCAAAATACAACGCCGACTTCACGGAATGTACAATTCCGCTGCGCAAGGGCGTTGCCTGGTCAGATGGTGAACCCTTCTCGGCTGCCGATGTGGTTTACACGGTCGAAACCCTTATGGCATACACGGAGTTCGGCGCCCATAACTACTTCGTGAACAACGTCGCCTCCGTCACCGCCGTGGATGATTACACGGTCAAGTTTGTGCTGAACCAGCCCAACTCCCGCTTCCACACCACTTTCCTCGACCGCTGGGGCTGCACTCGGATTATGCCCAAGCACATCTTCGAGAAAGAAGCCGATCCGGTTCAGTTCACCTTCAACCCGTTTGTGGGCGTTGGCCCTTACAAACTGCACAGCTTCGATCCGCAGGGCGCCTGGACCGCATGGGAACGGCGTGAGGACTGGGACAAGAGCCCCACCGGTATCTTGTACGGCATGCCGAAGCCCAAGTACGTCATCTACCAGTTCTTCGCCGATGAAGGCGCGCAGATCCTGGCCCAATTGACCCACCAGTTGGATGCGGCGGAACTCTCGGCCGACGGCCTCAAGGCGCTGTTGGCGCAGTCCAAGACCTCCCGCGCTTACCAGCCCACCTTCCCCTTCGTGGTCAACAACGACCCGTGCATCACCGGCATCAACTTCAACACCGCCCGCTCGCCGTTCGATCTGCTCGATGTGCGCTGGGCTCTGTTGCTGGCGATCGATATCGTCGAGTACACGAGCATCGCCGTCGACTCCTCGGGGACCTTAAGCCCGGTGCACGTCCCGCACCTGGGTCCATACCCCCGTGACTACATCCGCCCGATGCAGGACTGGTTGAAGTCCTTCACCATCGACGTCGATGGCGAACCCTTCGCGCCGTATGATCCAGAGGCGCCGAAACGCGTCGCGGCCTATGCCAAGAGCCGCGGTTATGTCTTCCCCGATACGCCGGAATTCATCGAACAGGCTTTCGGTCTGGGCTGGTACAAGTATGCCCCGGATGTCGCCGAAAAACTGTTGCTGAAGAATGGTTTCTCGCGGAATGCGGACGGCAAGTGGCTGCTGCCCGATGGCAAACCGTGGAAGATCTCGTTCCTGTGCGAGACGACGCTTTCCGGCATGGGCGCGCGCAATGCGGCGGCTGCCGTACAGCAATGGAAGAAGTTCGGTATTGATGCCGAAATCTTCCCCTCAGAGGCACGCGCTGATTTGATCGCCGTCGGTGACTTCGATGTCAGCGGTGACTGGCCGGCGCAAGAACCCTGGGGTGCAGGGCCTGACCTGTACCGCGTGCTCGACCGGTGGAACTCGGCCTACCTCCGCCCGGTTGGCGAACGCACCCAGGGCCATTCCTGCCGCTGGACGAGTGAAAAGATGGATAACATCATCAAGCAGCTACGCGAGACGGACCCCTTCGATACCGAAAAAGTCATTGCGATCGGCATCGAGGGCCTCAAGGAAGCCGTCACCAATATGCCCGGCATTCCGACCTACGGGTATATCGGCTTTGTCGGCTGGGACGAGTACTTCTGGACCAACTATCCCGGCAGCGAGAATCCCTATACTCAGCCGTATACGCACTGGCCCAACTTCAAGTACATGACCCCATTCCTCGAACCTACCGGCAGGTAGTTCAGGCAGTATGTAGTATAATAATCCTGGGCGGGCGTCTCGCTCGCCCAGGATTACTTTTGATAAGTGAGGTGATTACCGTGACATTCGTGAAACGATATCTCATCCCTCGTCTGATTCAATACGTTCTCGTCATCTGGCTGGGCATCACTGTCGTTTTTCTCATTCCCAGAATCACCCCCAACGACCCGGTCATGAGAATGATCGATCAGATGCAAGCGCGCGGTTCAACCCTGGAACCAGGCACGATGGATGCCATTATCCGCGACCTGACCCAGATGTATGGGCTGGAAGGTTCCTGGCTCGATCAGTATTGGGCTTTTTGGGGCAGGCTGTTCCGGGGTGACCTGGGCGTTTCCTTCTTCCAATTCCCCACCCGCGTGAACAAGCTCATTTTCACCGCGATGCCCTGGACGTTGGGGCTGCTGTTGACCACCACTGCCATCACATGGACATTGGGCAACATCATTGGTGGATTAGCGGGTTATTATTCGCGCAAGGGTTGGTCGCGGATCCTGGATGCCGTCGCTATGGTCGTCCGCCCGCTGCCCTATTACATCTTTGCGTTCATGCTGCTCCTGATCTTTGCTTATGTCGTGCGGTGGTTCCCCATTACAGGAGGGGCGTCGTTGGGCGCTATTCCCACCTTCACCTGGGCCTTTATCAAAGATGTGCTCTGGCATTCAGCCTTGCCGGCTATTTCGCTGATAGTGCTTGGAGGCGCAGTCACCTTCCAAACCATGAAGCTACTTGTGCAGAACATCAATGCGGAAAACTTTGTCCAGTACGCCAAACTGGGCGGCGTCAAAGAAAACCGCATCGTGGGCAAATACGTCATTCGCAATGCTTTACTGCCGCAAATTACCGGCCTGGCGCTCGGATTGGGGCAAATTTTCAGCGGGGCGCTGATTACGGAGATCGTGTATGGTTATCCCGGCCTGGGCATGTTGCTTTACAGAGCCATCGTCAACGGAGATTACAATTTAATTATGGGAATTACGATCTTTTCTATCTTCGGCATCACGACGGCAATCCTCATCGTAGATCTGACATATCCTCTATTTGACCCGCGGGTGAGATACACATAAGGAGGCCAGTCCCATGCGAACCCTCAAAGACCTTTTCAGAGATTATCGCTTCTGCGTCAGCTTTGGCGTTCTGGTGATCATTGTGATCCTGGCCCTCC
This sequence comes from Chloroflexota bacterium, assembly GCA_019873725.1. Classification (GTDB taxonomy): domain Bacteria; phylum Chloroflexota; class Anaerolineae; order B4-G1; family SLSP01; genus DSWT01. The sequence goes on from JAIOAS010000012.1 coordinate 9,972, forward strand.
TGTCGAATTTTTCGCCTTATGACCCGACGCTGTGGAATGTCGTCCCGCGAGATACCAAGCCATCGGCTGAACACTGGCTGGGCACCGATTCAAACGGCCAGGATATCTTTTGGCAGGCGACCTTTGCGGTGCGCAATTCCCTGATCATCTCCCTGATTGCCTCACTGATTTCACGGACGATCGCCATCATCGTTGGTATGATTGCCGGCTATCGAGGCGGCATAACCGACCGGGTGCTGATGTTCGTCGGCGACAGCCTGCTGGTGATCCCCATCTTTTTGATTATGGTTATGTTGGCAATGCTGGTGCGGCAATTTATGAACCTGGTAGTTTTGGGATTGATGTTATCGGCCTTCGGTTGGGCATGGGATGCCCGCCTGATTCGCTCGATTATCCTGAGCTTGCGCGAGCGAGACTTCACCAAGACGGCCATCCTTTCCGGTACGGGAACCATCAAACTGGTCCTGAACGAATACATGCCCTTTGCCACACCGTTGATCTTCTCGACGTTAATCAATAACATCGCCTGGGCAATTGGGTTGGAGATGACCCTGGCTATTCTGGGGTTGGTCGATCTCAACATCCCGACCCTCGGCACAATGTTGAACTGGGCACTCTTCTACCAATCCATTCTGTTAGGACGCTGGTGGTGGATCTTGACGCCGGTGGTCTTGTCGCTTATGCTGTTTGTTGCGCTTTACTGGCTCTCCGTCAGTATCAGCGAATATCTGGATCCAAGAACGCGCATCCAGCGCGTCGGGGCGCAGTGAGGTGACGATGAACGAGACAATACTCAGAACCGAAGGGTTAAAAACCTTCTACATACTCGACGTCTTTGGAACCCAGAAGGTCGTGAAAGCCGTCAACAACATCAATCTTGATATCCGGACCAACGAAGTCTACGGCATCGCCGGAGAAAGCGGCTGTGGAAAGACGACGCTGCTAAAAGCCCTCGCCGCCGCAATCGAGCCACCGCTGCGTCTGGTCGACGGATACATCTTTTACTACGTCGATGGAAAGCCGGTCGATGTCAGCACACTCAGTCCAGAAGCCAAACGAAAATTACGCCTGGACTACATCGCCTACGTCCCCCAAGGCTCAATGAGCGCACTCAATCCCGTGATCAAGCTGAAAGAGACCTATCGGGATTTCATCGAAAGCCACGTGAGCGGAAAGACCAAAGAAGAGACCGTCGCGATGGCAGAGCAGCATATCACAGAGTTGGGACTGCCGCCCAAGATCCTGGAGGCGTATCCACACCAGTTGTCCGGTGGGATGCGACAGCGGGTGACGATTGCCCTGGCAGCACTGATGAAGCCCGCCATCATCATCGCGGATGAGCCGACCACCGCGCTCGATGTGGTTGTGCAAAGAGGCGTCGTGCAGCTCTTGATGGATATTCAGAAAAAGCTGAAAAACACGATTATCCTGGTGACACACGATATGGGCGTGCAGGCCAACATCGCCGATCGGGTCGGCATTATGTATGCCGGAAAAATCGTTGAGGAATCCACAACCGAGAAGATCTACGGTGATCCCCAGCACCCCTATACCAAATTCTTGATCAATTCACTGCCGCAGTTTGGCGACAAGTCGCCCCGCCAAAGCGTGCCCGGAAGCCCACCCTCACTCATCGATTTGCCGAGCGGATGCGCGTTCCATCCACGGTGTCCCCATGCGATGGGAATTTGTGCAGAACAAACACCAGAGCTCATCACACTGGATACCGATCACAAAGTCGCCTGCTGGTTGGTTGGAGGACAGCATGGAAAAACTGCTTGAAGTCAAGAACCTGACCAAAGTGTTCACCATGGGGAGTATCCTCTCCAGAGTCAGATTGACAGCCGCCGAAGATGTGTCCTTTTACATCAAACCAGGCGAAATCTTCACCCTGGCAGGTGAAAGTGGTTGCGGCAAAACCACAACGGCCAAGATCATTCTGGGTTTCGAGGAACCAACTTCTGGCACGATCGTCCACAACGGCAAAGATCGCGCAGAAACCAAAGGCAAAAAAGTGTGGCAAGAAGAAGGCATCCAGGCCATCTTTCAAGACCCCTTTGGCACGTTCAATCCCTTGCGCGTTGTTGACCGGTATTTCTTCGAGACCGTTCAGGGCTTCAAATTGGCGGCCACCAAGCGCGAGGCCATCGAGCTGATCGACGAGACGCTGCGGTTGGTGGGACTCACCTACGAAGAATTTGCCGGAAAATACCCCAGCGAATTCTCCGGCGGGCAACTGCAACGGGTCTCCATTGCCAGAGCGTTGCTGACCAAGCCAAACCTGCTCATCGCCGACGAACCGGTTTCGATGGTCGATGCCTCGCTCCGCATGTCCATCGTCAACCTGTTCAAGCGGCTCAAGGAGGAGACCAACCTGAGCGTGCTCTACATCACGCACGATCTGGCGACCGCCTACTACGTGAGCGAGCGCATCGCGATTATGTTCAGAGGCAATATCGTCGAAATAGGGCCGGTCGAGAAAGTCCTGATGGAGCCCAAACACCCTTACTCGCAACTGCTGCGTGAATCCATCCCTGAAGCGGATCCGACAAAGCGGTGGAGCAAGCGAATTGTCCTTGCAGAAACCGAAGAGGAGGAATACCTGAGAGTGGGATGCAAGTTCGCCGGACGCTGCCCACATGTCATGGAGATCTGTAAAACCCAGCCTCCCAAGGATATCGACGTCGATGGGGTGCTCGTCAAATGCTTCTTGTATAACGGGACCCCGGCGACGCCGCACGAATAACTGCCCGCCTACACCCTCACAAACTGCCTGAGATTTCCTTCTCAGGCAGTTTTTGTATGGTAGAATAGACAAACCCGGTAGATCGAAAAATGCTCCAAGCAAAATTAGATCTACGGAGACTTTGGACTTGCGTAAGGATGAACTTGTGAGAAAAAACCGTTTATCAGTGTGGCACGCGATCAGGAGACTTCTACGGGACCTGGACCTCTTTGCCACAGACGGCGTGCCGCGCCGCCACCACAAAGGCATGAAAATGTTCTGGTGGGACGGTCTACTGGCAACGATCTCCGCCGCCTTTGTGGACACCTACGTCTCCCTGTATGCACTGGCATTGGGCGCGACCAGCACCCAAATCGGGACGCTCGCCTCGGCGTCCAGTTTTCTCGGCGCGCTGACGCCGCTGCCCGGCGCGGCGCTGGTACAGAAACTCGGCCGGCGCAAACCCCTTATCGTGTGGATCTCGGCATTTCTCCGCTCGCTGATTCTGCTAGCCGCGCTCGTCCCGCTGTTCTTCACCGGGTATACCGCCGTCTATATCGTCATCGTGTTGTTTGCCCTGCGCGCGGGATTGGGCAATCTGATCCACCCGGCGTGGGTGTCGATGACGGGAGAAGTCGTCCCACTCGAACATCGCGGGCGCTACTTCTCATCACGCAACATGGCCATGGCGCTCGCCTCGATGTTGATTGTGCCCCTGGCCGGGCAGTTGATCGACGGCATCGGTGGCATCCCCGGCTATCAAGTGAGCCTCGCCCTGGCCTTCGTGGTCGGCCTGGCCTCGTCGTATGCCTACTCGCGCATCCCAGAACAGCCACTTGCCACAGATTCACAGCAACAGCGCGCCTCGTTCTGGCAGGCCCTGCGCGGCAATCGCACCTTCTTGTACTTCACCATCATTATGATGTTCTGGAACTTCGGCGTGCAGGTCGCCGGAACGTACTTCACCGTCTACCAAAAAGATGTGCTGCAATCGACCACCCGCCTCATCGGCTTGCTGACCACTGTGACTTCGCTCACCAGCCTGATCGGCCAGCGGGTGTGGGGACGGCTGATCGACCAACGCGGCTCGCGCTGGGTGATGACGCTGTGCGGCTTGATTATCCCCAATATGCCATTCGTGTGGATGTTCGTCACCAAGCCGTGGCACGTCGCCTTCATCTCTGTGCAAAGCGGATTTCTATGGGCCGGGTTCAACGTTGCCAGCTTCAACTTGCTGCTGGAACTGCCCGACCAGAAGCTGCGCACGCAGGCCTCGGCCAGCTACGCCACCCTCACCAACATCGCCAGCATTGTCGCGCCGCTTGTCGGTGGCCTCATCATCGACCATCTGGGCTACCGGTGGGATTTTGGCGTCTCCGCCATCCTCCGGCTGTCATCGGCGATAGGATTCCTGATTCTACTCAAGCCGTTTGGGAAAAGTAAGAAGCAAGATGCAGGGGGCAAGAGGCAAGAATCGGCGAAAGAGAACCCAGTAGGGCCCGGCGTCAGGACTGATGACTACGAAAGTAAAGACTACGAGACTAAAGACTACAAGACTAAAGACTATAAGACTAAGGACGACAAAACTATGACAACTTTCTGGACTTTGAACGAAAAACAGTACTACGAAGCGCCCGGCCTGGCGGCAACCGTCTTCCACGACTTTTATCCCGAAGGCAAACAGGGCGGACTCACCCTCATCCAGCATGGTGAGCGCGTGGCAGCCTGCGGAGACGTGCGCCTGGAACCCACACCCGGTCAATGGCGACCACTGCCCAAAGTGGGCGAGCGGCAGGCAGAAGGCGAGTGTATCAGCGTTCCGGCCCACTTCGAGGCAGCGAACATCCGCTACACGGTGCACATCTGGCCGGAAGGCGAGAGCTTGCGCGTCACCGTTGATTTGGCCGAAACCCTGCCGCCCGACTGGGAAGGCAAAGTCGGCTTCAACCTGGAACTGTACCCCGGTGCGCTTTTCGGCAAGACGTTTCACCTGGGAGAGACGGCGCGCGTCTTCCCGCAACAAGCCAACGGCCCGCTGCACCACATCGGTGACTGTCGGCGCTGCCCGGTTCCGCTGGCAAACGGCCCCACCCTCACCGTTGCGCCCGAAGACCCGCTGCGCCGCCTGGTCATCGAGTCACTGAGCGGCGAAATCCTCCTTTACGACGGGCGGGATACCGACGCTAACGGCTGGTTCGTCGCCCGCGAGGTCATCCGCGCCGGTGCGACGGAGAAGGCGCTGCAATGGCGCATCACGCCGCACAGCGTCCCGGAATGGCGGCGCGACCCCGTCATCTGCATTTCACAGGTGGGCTATCATCCCGACCAGGTGAAGCAGGCCATCCTGGAACTCGACCCGCGTACCGCGGTGCTCGATACCGCCGTCCTCAAACGGCTGGACGCCAACGGCCTCACCACCACCTGGGCCGACCTGCCGACTCGCTGGGGTCGCTGGCTGGCCTACGAGTACGCGATCTTCGACTTCAGCGCCGTGCGCGAACCGGGCATGTACGTCGTCCAGTACGGCGAGCAGCGCACCCCACCCTTTGCCATCCACCCAGAGGTTTACCGGCACAACGTCTGGCAACCGACGCTGGAAACTTACTTCCCGGTGCAGATGTGCCACGTCGAAGTGCGCGACGGATCGCGCGTCTGGCACGGCGCGTGTCACCTGGATGACGCGCTGCAAGCGCCCGCGCCGCACGTCCACTTCGACGGCTACCGCCAGTACGAGTCCACCGACACGCCCTACGCGCCTGGCGAGCACATCCCGCACCTGGACGTGGGCGGCTGGCACGACGCCGGCGACTACGACCTGGCGGCAGGGTCGCAGGCGCGCACGACGCACTCATTAGCCCTCATCCGCGAATTGTTCGGCGTGGACACCGACCAGACCACGGTGAACCAGGCCGAGCGGCTGGTGCTGCTGCACACGCCCGACGGCGTCCCCGACATCGTCGAACAGGTAGCGCACGGTGCGCTCAACCTGCTTTCCGGCTACCGCGCCACGGCGGGCACGGCACACCCGCACAGCTTCCACGGCATCATCGAGGCTACGCTGGCGCAGTACACCCACCTCGGTGACGCCTCCACGATGACGGATAACCGCATCCACGACCCCGGCCTCGCGCCCGGTCAAATCCGCTGCGATGCGGAGGGTCACATCTACACAAGCCGCAACGACGACCGCTGGGCCTTCACCAACCACGACAGCGCGCTCGAATACATGGTCGCGGCGGCGCTGGCGGCCTCCAGTCGCGTGCTGCGCGGCTACGAGGACGACCTGGCCGACGAATGTTTGCGCACGGCAATCTACGTGTGGGATTACGAAAAAACGCACACGCCGGTCGAACAGCGCGCGGCCTACGTCCCGCGCGGCGTGGAGGCCCAGGAAATCGTCGCGGCGGTGGAACTGCTGCTCACGACCGGCGAGGAACGCTACCGCGCACGCTTGTTGGAGCTACAGCCACTCCTGGAAAAGATTGGTCGGTGGGTCGGCGGTGCCATCGCCCGCGCACTGCCCGCCATTAATGACACCGATTTCACAGCGGCGTTCCGGGCCATTGTGGAAGCCGGCCAGGCCGAACTCGCGGCGGAACTGGCGTCTAACCCCTTTGGCATCCACTGGCATCCGCACATCTGGGGCGAGGGCTGGAAGATACAACAATACGCCGTCGAGTTATATCAACTGTGGCTGGCTTTCCCCGATCTGATCGACCGGGAAATCATCCTGCGTGTGGTCAACTACGTCCTGGGCTGTCATCCGGCGTCGAACGTCTCGCTCACGTCGGGTGTGGGTGCGAAGTCGGTCACCACGGCCTACGGCGTCAATCGCGCCGAATGGTCGTACATCCCCGGCGGCATGGTCTCCGGCGTCGCCCTCATCCGCCCGGACTTCCCCGAGCTCAAGGACCCGTGGCCGCATCTCTGGCAGCAAACGGAGTATGTGATGCCCGGCGCAGCGAACTACATCTTCTGTGTGCTGGCGGCAGATCGGATGCTGAATCATGACGATGAGTGAATATAAACTGTGCATAGTTTAGGAGGAAGGACATGCAAACACTCAGTATGGCGCAACAGATTTACCAAACCAGCGTCAAGAGTTTACCTATTGTTGAACGCTTGAAATTGGTGCAATTGGTCTTAGCTGACTTGCTCAATACTCCAACGATAAAAGCCTTAGACGAAAGCGATGCGTGGACCATAGAAGACTATGCGGATTTGACACGTGCCTCGTTGTCGTATGTTGCTGAGACTTTGGAGGAACCAACACTATGAATACCTTCCAAGCCGGTGACATTGTTATTGTGAATTTTCCCGGCGCACAAGGAATGAAACGTCGCCCAGCGATTGTGCTTTCCACATCCCTCTATCATCAGCATCGCCCTGACATCATCATCGGTGTTGCCACTTCACAAACACAAAACGCCACGGCACCTACAGATTACATCATCAAGAACTGGAAAGATGCAGGGTTACGTCAACCTTCAGCTTTCCGCACCTTCCTGGTTACGTTACCGGCTGAATCCGCACTCCGTATTGGGCGCTGCTCCCCGGAAGATTGGCAAGGCATTGTGACTTGTGTGAAAAAAGCGCTGCCCTAGTTCAGTACAGGTTACACTCATCCAAACCAAGCGCGAAATGCAGCGCCTGTCTGACGCGCTGCATCTTTTCAGGGGACAGTGTAGTGATAAAAGCGCCGAGTTTGGCCTTCTGGATCGTCTGGATGTTGTCAAGGTTGACCGCGCAATCGTTCGCCAGGCCATCCTGAAGGCCAAGCGCAACTTCGGTCGGGATGCCACGAATCGTGGTGGTGATTGGGGCAACGGTGACCGAGGAGAGAAAACGGAGCGCAGACGTGCGCGTAAGAATGAGCACCGGGCGGCGCTTGTCGGGCGCGGCGAAGGGGTACCAGTAGATTTCGCCCTGCTTCATTGGTCGCCCCAGGCTTGCTCGGATTCCCATTCGGCAACGTCGGTCGCTGTCTCAGGACAATGCGCGTACCCTTCTGCGTGCTGCTGCTCCAACAGGCCGACGCGGTATTGGCGCAACGCCAGGTGTAAAGCGTCGCGGATAAACGCCGACCGCGTTGTGTTGAGGGATTGGATGACTTGATCGACTTCTGCCAGTAATGATTCGTCAATGGTCATTTGCACGGTTTTCATTATCGTCTCTCTTATGAATGTGGATTCTAATGTATATTATAATCCACATTTCTAAAAGAGGAAATTACCTCAACAAGGTCTTGTCATTCTCGCCCCACTCTCCTCCGTGGGGAATGTCAATCTCCCGTTCTGAGCCAGGAGGTGTCACAAGACGCGGATCTGGCGATCCGCTTGAAGCGCAGAAGAGCGGGGCCGAGACTGATAACCCGAAACGAATATCGGCAGGGCTTTCTATGAAGAGACTCAGTAGATCCAAAAATGCTCCAAAGGGATCGTCAGATCCCCGTTCTGGTCTGGATCGGCGATCCAGACCAAGCGAAATTGGATCTACTGAGACTGTCAGTGGGCCGGAATGATCACGCTGCGGACGCTGAAGACACCACGGAATTTCGGACGGTTGGTCTGAAACAGAACTAATGTTCTATTCGTTTTCGGGATTTGCTTATAAACCATTTTCGCGGAGGCTGACCATGAAAATCTCACTTTCCACAGCCCGGCAACTGGCGCTGCGCGCTCACGGTCTCGATGGCGGGTGGACACTGCCGTCCGGCAAGGAAGGCGCGGCGCAAATCGTCGAGCGTTTGGGCTACGTGCAAATCGATACGATCCACGTCATCCAGCGAGCACATCATCACACGCTTTGGACACGGTTCCCGCAGTATGCGCCAGAAATGCTGGATGAGTTGCTCGCCAAGGACCGCCGCGTCTTCGAGTGGTGGACACATGCGATGGCCTATATCCCGATGCGCGATTATCGCTTCTACGCGCCGCGCATGGGGTACGACGCGCTGTGGGGACGCCAGCGCGAGTGGTTGGTCCAGTACGCGGATGTCATTACCCACGTCAAAGAGCGCATCCGCGCCGAAGGGCCGCTCGGCGCATCCGATTTCGAGAAGCCGGCGTCCTTCAAAACCGGATGGTGGGATTGGAAACCGGCCAAACAAGCCCTGGAAATCCTCGCTTCGATGGGCGAACTGATGGTGACGCGCCGCCAAAACTTCCAGCGCATCTTCGACCTGACCGAGCGCGTGCTGCCGCCGGATGTGGACACCACGCCCCCCACCGATGAAGAACTCCAGCGGTTCATCGTGCGCTTCGCCCTGAATACCGGCGGTGTGCTGCGTGCAAATGAGGTGCAATGGTCGCGCCAAAAGGCCGATCCCGCTGCCCTACAGGCGCTGGTGGATGAAGGCGAAGTGACAAAATTCGAGGTCGAAGGACTGAACGGCGAACCGTGTTATGCGCTCACCGACGTTGTCGAGGCCGTAGCGCAATCCCCGAATGGGGAACCGCATCTGCACATCCTTTCGCCGTTCGACAACCTCATCATCGACCGGCGCTGGCTCAAAGCGTTCTTCGACGGGTTCGAGTATACGATTGAGTGCTACGTGCCTGAGGCCAAACGCAAATACGGCTACTTCGTCCTGCCGATTTTGTGGGGCGACCGGTTTGTGGCACGGCTGGACAGCAAGGCCGACCGCAAACCCAAGACGTTCGTCATCAAGCGACTGCTCTTCGAGCCGAATTTCGACGAATACGATGCTGTGTTACCCGCGTTGGCGGAAAAGCTGCGCGCGTTTGCGGCGTTCAACGGATGCGACAACTTTGCCGTCGAAGAGGTGCAGCCGGAGAACGTCAAAGCACCATTAATACAGAGGTTATCAGCTTAGGCGTTTGACTAGACGCCAAAACCTGTTATGATGTTGCAGGTTGCGAGCACAACGCTACGGGCGGTTAGCTCAGTCGGTTAGAGCGCCTCCCTTACACGGAGGAGGCCGTAGGTTCGAGTCCTATACCGCCCACTTCCCCGCTTTTTTGACGTGCCAGTACACGCCTTGCTATTTTCCGACAGGATTTTCAGGAGATGAAAACACACGTGACGTAAAGTTATGTCCCATACGCGGCTATTTCAGATGGCGTAAACCGGCGTTGATAGCGTCCAAATCGAAGAAATCAGGGTCGATCTCCGCGTCACCATACCACTCGACGTACATCGCGTGTTCGGGATGGTTGGGGTCTTTCATCGCTTCGAGAAACTCGTAATAGCCCCACATCCCGCCGATGTCTTCGATAGGTGCAGCCAGTTTGCCCTTGATGCATACCGGATAAGTCTGCTCCGGATCGGGCGGCAACACCTTTTCGACTACCACGATATGCTCCCAACTGTCGCCAAAGTCGTATTCGTAGATAAATTTGCAACCCTCACCAGGCGCAATGTCCTTCAAGGTGAACTTACGTTCATCCAGCATGTCAAAAACCCCATAATCCGGGTGAGGTTCGCCGTAGTATACGTCACCGACAATGAACTGGTGCAAATGCGAATTTGTCCAGTCAAAGGCCGTTTGGAGAATGTAATGCAGCTTGTCCAGAGGGACATTACTGGGCACCAGGAGCCGCCGCCAAATTGGTGGCTTGCTATACTTGAGTGTGACCTTGAGCTGATAAATCTCGGTCGGTTGTACTGCTTTACGCGCCATTGCCTGCCTCCTCAAAGATGCTCATAAACAAGAATTACGAAGCAGGCAAAGTAAACCAAAACGTACTTCCACACCCTGCTTCGCTTTCGACTCCCACCTCACCGCCGAGTTTTTCGACGATGTTGCGGGCGATGGAAAGGCCCAGACCGTGCCCCGGTTCGGCATCGCGCAAGCGGGTGAATTTAGTAAACAGTTGCGCTTGCTGCTCCACAGTGAGGCCGGGGCCATTGTCACGCACCCAAAACTGAATTTTCGATTTTGGATTTTCGATATCGGCTGTCGACAATCGGCCATCCAAAATCGAGAATCCCAGTTCTACGCGGGGCGGCGTTCCGCCGTACTTAACGGCGTTGCTGACATAGTTAGCCCAGACTTCTTCAATCCACGGGCCGTAACTATGAACAACAGGCCAGGTTTCCGGTATGACGAGCGTAGCCTGACGTTCGGCGATCAAGACAGATAAACGTTTCTGCACATTATCGATAAGCCCAGGCATATCGAGAGGCTCTGTGGCGACGGCTTCAAGTTGGCGCACACTCGCCAGTAACAGCAAGGCATCCACAATACTCGCCAGGCGCATTGTGCCCTGCGTAATCGCATCCAGATATTCCGCAATCGTACTAGACGGCAGATCCTCAAAGTACTCTCGAAGCAACGTCGTAAGCGCCACAATGCCGGTCAATGGGTCTTTGATATCGTGGGCGACGGTATGCGCAAAAGCATTCAACTGTTCATTCAAAGTCTCGAGTTCTGCCGTGTGTTCGCGCAAGGTAACTTCCGTTACCTTACGCTCTGTGATATCTCGCAGAACGATCAAGCGTCCGATAATATGTTCCGCGCGATCGCGCAGGGGCAGAATCCGCAAATCATAGTGATGCGGTTGCTGGTGATAATCGGCCACAATATCGGTTTGCACCTCAAATGTGTCTTTGAATTGCTCAACCATAGCATGCCAGGGAGCAAACACCTGGGTAGCCGATCGCCCAAGAATGGCCTCAGCTTCCACACCGAGCATTGCCAATGCCGCCGGATTCAGGTCTACAATGCGATTGCGGTTGTCCAGTGCGAACATCGCATCGCTCATGCTGTCAATGACGGCATCACGGGCCACAGGTTGCAGATCAAACAACTGATGACGCGACATTCCGATGACGAAGGCCATGGCCGCTATGGCAAAAGTAACCGAGGTATAGTCTTGCACCAGGCCGGGAACAAGCCTGAAAACGTAGACGAAATTGCCGATAAGCGGAATGATGGCGCCCGCAACCAGCCAGACCGATTGTTGACGATACAGCGCAAAAGATTTGAAAGACTGGCGTACAATCAAAGCTGCGCCAACGAGCACCAAAAGATACCCATGCACCAGGTTGACCCAGAACCACGCTCCATAACGGAGAATATGAATGGCAAGGGCGTGACCCACCGGGACAAATGTATAATCCACCCACATCAAACGATGCCACTCATTGGTGAAAACAGCCAGAACTGTGAGCAGGGGAACAATACAAAGCCAGGCGAAACGTCTGGCTTCTAGCCATTTGTACCGGTCGGTATAGCGCAAGGCAAACCGCAACCAGATAAGGGTGGTACTCATCACAAAGATATAGCCCGTTTTGGCCCACAACACCGTTCCGGCCTCGGTGGACGTCACCAACTCCAAGAAGTTGCACACCAACCATCCCAGCACGCTGAACGTCAACCAGATCAAAGCCGGCATCTGTCGTGAGGCGCGATAACGCCATGCATAGAACAATACGCCAGCCGAGAAAATGGCAGCGAGCGGCGCCAGGATAAAATAAGCAGTGTATTGCAGCACGTTCTAACCTTCTAGCGATGGACAGGCAAAGAGTCCTCTTCCCCGTGAGACTGAACGCCGGAAGCCAAACCGAGAATGTTGAAGCGACACCTGCAACGCTTTCCCTGGAGACTTGTCTGCTGCGAACCTTGGGCTAATAAATGAGGGCGTTTTGAGGTTGCTTGATGCTCGCGCGTAACGGATGGCGGTATCCAACGCGAGCTGGCGAGGTCACATCCGATGTCCGACATCCAGGGTACAATACTCAAGACACTACACCCCACTTGTTAAATCACCGCACCGGTGACGTTCAGCAAGGCCGCTCGAATCCACACAGAAATTCAATGACCTCCCATGATTATAGATCAAGAGCGGGACGCGTAAGCATCCATGACAGTGTTGACCAGGTCATCCAGGTTGAACGGTTTGGTGATATACCATTGCACACCGAGGGCTTTGGCACGCGCTGTATGTTGCGCAGTGGCCCAGGCGGAAAGCACCACGACCGGTGTATCGGCGATTTCGGGAATTTCGCGGATTCGTTCGATCGTCTCGAAGCCGTTCAGCCCCGGCATACGGATGTCCATCAGCACCACATCCGGGACCCATTCTTTAGCCTTTTCTACACCTTCGAGACCATTTTCCGCCAACTGGATTTCGATACCGGCTAACTGAAGCAGTTGATTCACCAACTCCCGCTGCAATGGTTCATCTTCAACATAAAGGACCTTGACCATACCTCAAGCCTCCTACCGATTAGTCCTCAGGCTTCTGCACCACAATGGCACAGAATCAATTTGACGTAGTATACCAGGAATTGGCAACTTTTCCTAACGACTCAACTTACAATGTCAAACAAGTTCATATATGTATTATACGTCAGCTAAAGGAGACTTCAACAAGTCGTTCGTCGTCAAGTTGTGTCGCCGCCGATGCAAGTTGACGCACGAACACTTCCAGTGTATCATCTTGTGGCATAATCGAGGAGGAAAGATGATGAACGGACAATCGATTATCGAGGTCATTCAAGCGCGGTCTTCGTGCCGCACCTATCAAGAGACACCCATTGCACTGCCGGTACAGCAGCAGTTGATAGCGTTTATGAGCGCGCATGCGGTCGGTCCGCTGGGAACACCCGCGCGATTGTCGCTCATCGCCGCCACGGAAGAAGACCGGCAGGCGCTCAAGGGGCTGAGCACGTATGGCTTCATCAAAGGGGCGACCGGTTTTATCCTCGGGGCAGTCCCGCACGGTGATTTCAACCAGGAGGATTTTGGTTACGTTATGGAGCACGCGGTCCTCTACGCCACCAGTCTGGGCCTGGGGACATGCTGGCTGGGCGGCACATTCGCCAAAAGCCGTTTTGCCGCCAAACTGGGGCTAGGCGAAAATGAGGTGTTGCCGGCTGTGATTGCCACGGGGTATTGCGCCGCCAAACGCCGCGTGGTAGAATCGGTCATCCGCCGCCAGGCCGGCGCCGACCAACGCCTGCCCTGGGAACGTCTGTTTTTCGATGGTGCGTTCGGCGTACCGCTCTCAAGAGAAGCTGCCGGTCCGTTTGCCACGGTGCTGGACATGGTGCGGCTTGGACCCTCGGCGTCGAACAAACAGCCGTGGCGCATCATCAAGGACAAGACATCCTCGGATGGCGCCGTGTGGCACCTCTTTATGCAGCGGACACCGGGATATGCTAAACGCAACGAGGCGCTCTTGGGCATCGCCGATATGCAGCGCATCGATATGGGGATTGCGATGTGTCACTTCGCGCTCACCGCCGAAGAACTGGGACTGCACGGGGCATGGACCGTGCGCGAACCGGCGATCGAGAAACCGGACGCGCTGACAGCGTACATTGCCACCTGGACGAGAGCATAACCGGGTTCGGATTGGTCCCCGGAGGGCAGGCACAAAGCCCCTGCACCGCAGTAGACAGCCGTAGGGCGATTTGCCAAATCGCCCAACAAATAGAACAGTCGTAGGGCGATTTGCCAAATCGCATCAACAAACAGAGCAGTCGTAGGGCGATTTGCCAAATCGCCCAACAAATAGAGCAGTCGTAGGGCGATTTGGCAAATCGCCCAACAAAAGGTCAGCGTAGGGCTAACGGGCCAATCTGCGTGATGCTCGCAGCACCGGCGGCGGCCCCGAAAACAGCGCAGGCTAAGCCGAACGCCGCCTCCGCGTCCAGTGGCTCAAACGGATGGATCATCACGTGCATGGGCAACGGTGGCTGGTGCGGCCCAACCGACTGGATGTAGTGCACGCCTTCGAGCAGCCGCGCCCCCTGGCGGCGGTAAAAGGCGATGCGACGCTCGGCTAAAGCGCGTTCAGCCTCCGTGGATGCCAGGTCGGGGCGTTCTACTTCGATGAGCATGGCGACCGTCCCGGCAGGCAGCCGGCGCACGATTTCTCCGTATATCGCCGTACCGACGCCGTGGTTACGCGCTTCCGGCGTCACGGCGAACATCCATAGCCAGGCAAGCTTGTGCTGAGGAATCAACACGTAATGCGCCAGGCCCACAAAGACACCCCCGCGCTGTATCGCCAGCAGGTGATGGTTGGGCCACCGCTCTTTAAGCAGCCGCACATAGAACGAAACGAGCATGCGCTCGGCAGGCGGGAAAGCCGTCTCATACAGGTCGAGCCAGGGGAGTAGCAAGTCATCGTCGAGATCGGTGATTTCGCTGATATGTAGCTTCATCGAGACCACACAAAGATGTTGGCAGAGAACACCAGCGGATCGAAAGGTGCACCGGCATAACTGCCGAAGTGGTCAACAGGCATAAAGCCGCGCTCTTTGTGAAGCCGCACGATGTCCGGCGTGCGGAGCGGATACAGCGGCGTTTCGTCCTCGAAGATCACGTTGGAGCCGGATTGCAAGCGCGTATGGAACGTCACCCGCGTCTCGGAGATCGCCCGATATTCACGGTGAAAGGTCAGCCCTGGCGGCGCCTCGATGACGGGAAAGGTAAAAGACTCGCGTTCCAGCACGTAGTCCCAGTTCATCACTTGCAGAATCCACGGCGCGCCGGGTCTGAGCACCTGCCGCATGCTGTCGAGGAATTGCGCAAACTGCGGCGCAAACTGCGCCTGTGTCAGGTGGGCGGCAGTATTGCCAATGCAGAAGGCGGCATCGAAAGGCCCCTCCCCTTCCGTTGCATCCGTTCGATCCGTTGAGACTAACGCCGCAACATCAAGCATATTCAGCACGTGAAACACGGCTTGCGGATAATGCCGACGCGCGTGGGCGATCATCGCGGCATCCAGATCGATGCCGACCGCGTCGAAGCCGTCCGCCGCCAACCTCCCGCAGTAGTGACCGGTCCCACAACCCACATCCAGGCAGCGCCGGTGTTCCGGCAGAATGTAACGGCGCAATAGCGTGTAGGCCGCTTCGCTGAACGGGAAAATGGCCTCATAGTGTTCAGCAAACTCTGCGTAGAAGGACATCAAACCTCCAGCAGCGCCCGACGCACATCCTCGATATGACGCACATCGCGTCGGCGCAAGCCTGTGAGAAATTTCCGATACCGCTCTTCGTCCTGCGGCGAGACGAGGGCACTTTGGACAGCCTGCCGTTCAAATGCACCCCGGCGATCCCAGCGCCAGATGAGGCGATCTTCCGCGCCGTCGCTCTCGTAGACGTGACTGACGCGCCGCTTGAACGCGAGGCGATCTGAGTGATCCACCCGCAAGTACACTTTGAGCGCGACCGCCGCCAGATGCTCCGACGCGACGCCATTGCCCAAACAGAGTTGATCGCGGGTTTCTTCCAACGTATCGGCGTGCAGATTCGTGGCGATGATGTGTCCCCGTGCAGTCAATGCGAAAAAGTGACGGGCTTCGTCACCCCAGAGATAGGCGTAGTAGAGGCCATGGCCGATTTCGTGCGCCAGGTAACAGGTCGCACCTGGATAAGGGTCAGCCTCAGCCATATCCAACACGGCACGGCTGCCCACAGCACGGATCCCGGTCGCGTTGGGCAGAAAGTTGAGCAGCGCGACCATCACCGCAGTTTTCCCGGCGCCGCCGGGTCGCGCCCCCACCAGCAGCGATGCGCCGTGGCGCATCGCTGCGGCAAGATACGCGGCCAAAGGCAGGTCCACCGTCCCGGCATCGAGCAAGTCGATCAGCGAGAGCAGCCGTCCCCCGCGCTGGTTGCAGGCATCGAGAGCGTGAACGTGTTCGGTGAGCGCGTCATTCATTAGCGGCGGTTAGCCCCAGACAGGTAGTGGACGCAGATTTCGTCACTTCGATTGACGTACCTGTATGAATCCGCGAAAATCTGCGCTCTGGCGTTTCACCTACTGCGGTTGTTGGTTGACGTTCACCGTGGGTGTGATGCCGGGACCGGGCAAGACGATGGTCGGCGCGCTGCCTTCAACGGTGAAGATGATCTTGTCGGTAGCAGACAGAGCTGCGGCATTAGCCTCGGCAATCGTCACCAGTTGGAACGACGGATACTCGGCATAGAGCAGCGCCAGCGCCTTGCGGAGGGCGACTTCCCCACGGGCGGCGGCTTCCATCGCATCGGCTTCTAACTTGCGAATTTGCAGGTTGCGCTCGGCGGCCAGGATTTCGTTCGCTTTGGCGGCTTCGATGCGCTGCCGTTCCGTCTCCAGCTCGGCCAGGGTGTTAGCACGCTGCGCTTCGATCACGGCCAGTTGCGCGGCGACACGTTGGCGCTCCAATTCGGCCAGGACGGTCTGCTGGCGGGTTGTTTCCTGAATGCGCGATTGTTCCACCCGAATTTCACCTTCGACGCGGGCCTGTTCGGCTTCGGCCTGGGCGATGGCCCGCAGTTCGTCCTGAGCTGCTTTTTCGGTGGCCAGACGGCTCTGCACGATAGCGTCTAGCCCGGCCTGCACTTCGGGCGAGAGGATGATATTCGGCACAACCACGTTCCTGACGACCAGGCCGACCGATCCGGCCAGGTCGTTGAGTTCGTCATCAATACATTCGCGCAGTTCATCACGGGCGCTGCCGATGGTGTTGTCGTCGAAGGTGCGCCCGCCGACGCATACCTTCATCGCCTGTCGGGCAAAGTCCTGCACTTTGGCGACCAGGGCTACATCATCGGTATACAGACCGCGATACTTGGACCAGTTCTCGCGCAAGATATCCTTTTCTGTCGCGCCAGGACGGAAGATGTCGCCGCTGACGACGGCACCCATGCGTTGCTTGTCCTTGGTGATGATTTCGGCATCCTCCACCGAGAAGGGAATCGCCTGGCTGGAAACCTTGATCATACTGACGAAGAGGCCAAAGTCGCTGTAAACGCCAGGACCAACAACATCCTTGATGCGTCCGCTGGTGAACTGGACACCGACTTCTTGCGCATCTACCTTCTTGAACAAGTAGAAGAACTGACTGCCAAAGCTGAAAAACACAATCACAGCAATGACAATCACTACACCAATAATGATGTTGGTAACGCCTCTGTTCTTGGGTCTCAGGGTTTGCATAGACATTTTCTCCTTTCAGAATGGCAATGTATGAAATGAATGTATCCCCTTCTTTTCTACGTGCAGCCGTGACGGCAGTTGCACCCTACCTGTGCGGTGGCCTGGTGGCGTCGACTTTGGCGCGCAGATAGACGTAGTACAACATCCGCCAGAGAGTCTTCGCGCTGGAAGAGGCATGGGAGTGGTAGACTTCGGAAGCGCCCACATAGGCAATCCAATAACCGCGCTGTTGCACAGCACCGGCCCAGGCATAGTCTTCGATCTCGGTCAGGGTTTCGTCAAAAGGAATCTCCAACGCCAGGGCGCGGCGAAAAGCGGAACTGGCATTCGAAAAGACGTGGTCGGTTTGTCGCAGGGTCGTAGCCTTCGAGCGGTAACGCCACCACAGACGCAGGCGCTCGGCCCAAGCGATAGGAACGCCCGGCCGAGGGACATGGCGGCTAAAGGCGCCGGCGACTTTGGGATCGGCCAACGGCGCAACCAACGCTTCCAGCCAGCGTTCGTTCGCCGGGGTCGCATCACCGCTGAGGCTGACCACGATTTCCCCTTCCGCTTCCTGCACACCGACATTCATCGCGTGGCAGTAGCTGAAACACGCCATGACCAAAGGAACGTGACGCAGGCGAAAAGCGCGCACAGGGCCGTACTGCTGTAACACCTGGGTAATGCCGTCTCCGGTGCTGGAATCCACGACGAGGACCTCGTAGGGCAAAAGCGTCTGCTTTTCGAGCATTTGCAGCGTGGCGACCAGCAGTTCTTTCAACGTTGGAACACCGCGAACCGCACGCCGGCTGTTGTCGTAGGTCTTGATCACTACCGAAACCTGGGGCCGATACGATTGTATGTCCATAGCCGCTATTCTAACACAAAGAGGTCACCTGGCGAGTGGCAACAACGCCCCCGGCGTGCGGATGATGATCCGTGAATCCAGGATCAAGAGAGATGTTTGACGAAACAACGACGGCGTTTGTGTTGGCGCGTCTGGTAATACTTCCATTGCCCTTGAACGTTGGCATTAGTCTCCAGTTCGGGATTGGATTCCACCTTCATAATGCCGCGTTGCAGATAGAGGCGGTGAATGGCATCCATCAAGATCGCGTTGACACCTTTACCCTGGTATTCTGAGCGCACGGCCACCAGATACGCATCCGCCCGCTCCGCCTTGCGCAGAGCGCGTAACAGATGAATAAAACCGAACGGGAAAAGCCGCCCATCGGCCTTTTGTAGCGCCTTCGACAGGGATGGCATCGTGATTCCAAACGCCACCAACCGGTCATTCTCATCCACCACCAATGGGACGAAGTCAAGCGAAATTAAGCTGAAGTAGAGCTTGATGTAATAGTCAATCTGCCGTTCGGTCAGTGGGACAACGCCGTAGAGGTGCTCGTATTCGTCGTTGAGCACGTCGAACAACTCATGCGCATAGGAAGGCAAACCTTTCTCGGTGCGAGGGCGCAACAACTCTTTTTTATCGCGCACCTGCAACAAGCGCAGCCCATACCGGCGTTTGGCAAGGTCGGCGATCCGGGCAATGGTTGCATCTGGCTCCGGTGTGACGGTCATCTCGTACTCCACCCAATCCACGTCTTTCACATAGCCGAGCCGTTCCAGGTGAACGGGGTAGTAGGGGTAGTTGTAGAACGTCGCCATCGTCCCCAACTCCTCAAAGCCTTCCACCAGCATGCCCTCACGATCCAGATCGGTGAACCCCAGCGGCCCGTGGACGGCGCTCAATCCCTTCTCTCTGGCCCACGCTTCCACCTGCGCGAAGAGCGCCGCCGACACGTCCGGATCGTCCACAAAATCCACCCAGCCGAAGCGCATGTACGGCTGTCGCCATTTTTCAATGTGCGCGCGGTTGTAGATAGCGGCGATCCTGCCGACGATCTCGCGCCCGCGATAAGCCAGCCAGTAGCGGGCGTCGCAGTAATCGAAGGCAGGATTCTTGTCGCGGCGAAACGTTTGGTAGTCGTCCATAAAAAGCGCGGGAACCCAATAGGGATTATTCCGATATAGTTTGTTGGGAAAGCGGATAAATGCACGCAACTCACGCAAACTGGTCACTTCTTTGATCGATAAGTCCATAGATAAGGCTCCTTCAAAAATAGTCGCATAGGCGTTAGTCTTGTAGTCACATAGTCGTTAGTCTTGTAGTCGCATAGGCAGAACGCCATCTTCGTGCTGCGTGGCGTGCGTTAGCACCGGCGTCTCCCCTCACAACATCATCATCCTTGGAAGAGTTCAGATAAGTGACGATTATACATTCTGTCCACAACCTTCGCAAGGCTCTCAAAGACAAATGTGCTCCTTCTTCCCCACACTGCACAGGGAAGAAGGAGCACAAGGGGTGAAACTAACGATGCATCACTAACGTGAACGTTTGCTCACGCCACCGATCGCCTACGGTGCGTAGGCTCGCATCACCAGCGGCAGATAGAGCATACGAAGCGGCCGCTCGACGAATTGCAACACACCGATCCGAGATGTGTTCTGCCACGATTGACCGGTGGGGTCGTTCCAGATCGCCACGCTGTCGCGGTCACCGTCGCCATCGGCATCGTCGTTGACCTGGAAGTCAAAGCCAATCAAGACGCCGGGCTGCGGCATCACCGCAGTCAGCGTGATCGCCGCCTCAACGATATACGACCCCTCCATCAACAGCGTCTGGTCTTCAGGAATGATGAACGTCTCACTTCTCAGCGTGCCCGTCAAAGCCGCCGGATTGAAGCTCTGATCGTTGTCGAAATTGACGCGGTACTGCCCGTCGTCCGATTCGTAACTGGTGGTCTTGGCGTTGTTTTGGTCCACGAAGACCTCAACGGAGTCCTCTTCCCACGGGTTGGCGCTGGCCTTGCTCAGAAGCGTGTCGGACACGATGGCATAGACGTAGAGATGGCCTTCATCCCACATCGTCCTGACTTTCGCCGTTGCCCCACCGGTTCCCATAACCCAGACATCGGTGTTGATCTCGTTGGCATCGGCCCAGATCGCATCAGCGCGTCCATCGATCACCGGCGTTCCCTTGATGGCCTGCGTCAACTTGTATTCGCCGATCAGAATCAGCGTGCCGAAGTTGGCCGTGCTCGTGAGCTGGCTGTGGGTCAGATCGTTCCACGAGATCACGGAGTTGTCGCTGCCATCGGTAACGCGGACGTCGAAGCCCAGGCGTGCTCCAGGGGCGAGCGTCGCCGTCAGCGGGAGCCGCGCTTCCAGGACGTAACCATGCGTGTTGGTGATGATGACGTAGTCCATCTGGAACGTACCGCTGGGGAAGGCGTAGTAGCGGTCATCGCCCTCGTAAGTGGCAGTCTTGTGATTGTTCTGGTCGACAAAGACCTCGACCTTATCGCCGGCATCCACGGTGGGGTCCTCAACCTTCACGATCACGTAGAGGTTGTTCTCCGCATCCCAACGGGTCTGGAAGCTGGCCGTCATCGCGCCGGTAGAGCCAATGTCGATCCAGGGTAGCATCTCCCAGAGCACCTCCGTCTTTCCGTCCACAACCGGTGTGGCCTGAGAGACAAGTTGCTCCTTGATGAGCGGTGGCAGTCGCGACGGATCAATGATGCCCCAGTAAGCCCACTTGGCCTGCAGGTCCTTGTCGAAGAGCAACGGCAGGTTGATGCGGTTGATCGGCCAGGTCGAGAGCCAGGTATGATCATCGGCCATCCCCCAGAACGTCACGGAGCCGATTTTGTCCGCGTGACGGCGGAAGACCTCGAAGATCTCCTTGTAGCGATAGCCCTGTTTGATGAGCACTTCGGGGGGAACAGTGGTGTAGGAATCAGTATCATTGGTGTAAATGCTCATATCCAGTTCGGTGATATGCACTTCACCCAATTCGGCGAACATTTCAATGGTTTCCTCGATGGCCGCCGCCGAGGGGTTCTGGATATTGATGTGCATTTGCATCCCGATGCCATCGATCGGCACGCCCTGATCCTTTAAGCCTTTCACCACATTGTACATACACTGGCGCTTGGCCGGGTCTGTTTCACCGTAGTCGTTGAGGATCAACGTGGCGGTGGGTGCTTCGCGGTGCGCAATGGTGAACGCGGTCGAGATGTAATCGGAGCCGGTCAGCTCATACCAGCGACTGCGGCGCAGGCAGTCCGGTTGAGCCGGATCGATGACTTCGTTGACCACGTCCCAAACGTTGACCACGTCTTTGTAGCGATTGACGACTGCGACGATGTGGTCTTCCAGGCGATCGAGCACCAGTTGTTTGTTCTCGACGGTCGGTGTCAACCATTCGCCAGCGTCATTCTGGAACATCCAGTCAGCAGTTTGCTGATGCCAGACCAGCGTATGACCATGGATCGCAACATTGTTTGCCCGCGCAAAGGCAGCCAGCGTATCCGCACCGCTCCAGTCGAAGGTGCCCTCAGTGGGCTGGATCGGACCGGGTTTCATCGCGTTTTCGGCGGTGAGGCTGTTGAAGTGCTTGAGGAACAATTCCACATGTCGCTCACTGGCAAGCTGCGCCGGCTCGATCGCCGCTCCGACCAGGAAATCATCCTTATAAAAGTCGTAGACCGAGGGGAAGTCCTGAATTGGGGGAGGCGGCGCGGTAGTTGGTGGTTCGGTCATGATGATAGTGACATCATCGATGTAGAAGCTGGCGCTAGCATCAGAACACTCCGCATACAGGGTCAAGGCATCGGCTTGCGTCGTGTACTTGAACGAACCGGTCATGCATGACCAGGCAGTAGAAGTGGTGTTGTTATCGCTGCCCACCCAGGGATACGTGCTCGAACCGCCAATGGTGTATTGCAAGGCAAAGTTCGTCCGGAACGGCCCTAACCCTTCCGCCAGGCGAATACACCCGCTGATTTGATAGGTAGCGCCGACCTTCAACAAGTTCAGCACATCCAGGGCCGGCCCGTTCCACCCACCTGTTCGTCCCGTCACCCGGAGCGCATAATTGCCCGTATGCACTGGGTCGGTAACGACATCTACAGCGATGCCGGTTCCGCCACGCGCATACCAACCCTGCGGCGTATTGTCCTCAAAACCGTAGGTCGCGATAGTGGGTGGTGTAGTCATCACAATGGCGACGTCGTCAATGAAAAAATCGGCGGTTGCGCTGGCGCTTTCAGCGTACAAGGTCAGTGTTTCGGCTTCTGCAGTGTATTCGAAAGAGCCACTCACGCATGCCCAAGCGGTATCCGTGGTGTTGTTCTCAACCCCCAACCAATGCCAACTTGTAGAACCGCCAACAGGCTTGTACTCCACCGCAAAGTTCGTCCGGGTTGACGCCGTACCTGCCGCCAAACGGATACAACCGCTAATACGATAGGTACCACCAACTATCAACAGGTCTAGCAGGTTCAGAGCCGGCCCATTCCAACCAGCATTACGCCCGGTCACGCCGAGACTACGCGCGCCCTCATGGGCTACCGTCGTCACCGAGGCCACTACCGCGGCGCCGCGACCGTACCACCCCTGTGTCGTCCCATCCTCGAAGCCATAGGTCGCAAGCACCACATCCGCCTGCGGCGCAAGGGGTTGCGCGACAGCGGGTTTGGCGGGAGCCACCGCCGGGGACAAAAGGCCAATCAGATAGGCCAGCACAACAAACAATGAGAGGCGTGTGCGCCAATTCCGTTTCGCAGAAGTCTGTTGCATCGTTTCATCTCCTTATTCTTAAATCTGAATAGAGTAACTATAGTCCGCCAATTGTCGTATGTGTAGATAGTCCTTCAATATTCTCAGTAGGCACCTCCTTATGTTGTGAACGTTCACATATCCCCTATACAGTATAGCATAATTTTTCCGAATTTGGAACTATTTTTCCGGTGATATTTCTGAAAAATCTCAGGAAATCCTCTGTCGCGCCTGACATGAGCACACCCAACACGACACCCCCACCATTGACGCCTGCGCCGACTCCGGTATACTGGCGTGCGGTCGCACATAGCGCGATCCTGAAAGGAGTGTAACCGAACCTGTCAGAGACTACAAAAGTCTGAGCTGGTCCTCGTGAGACTTTTGCAGTCTGGCTCCTGCTTAAATTTCGATCTACTGAGACTACCTGACTAACGACTATCAGACCTGGATCGCCAGATCCAGAGCAGAACGGGGATCTGACGAGAGCATTTTTGGATCTACCGAGACTACCTGACTAACGACTATCAGACTACTCTTAGAGGAGGGAACGATGAAATCGACAACACTACCGATGGGCACAAAGAAACACATCGCACTGGTGGCGCACGATAGCCGCAAGGACGATCTGCTGGAGTGGGTGCGCTTCAACCGCCTGTCACTGATCCAGCACGAGATCTACGCGACGGGCACGACGGGCTGGCTGTTGCAGCGCGAGTTGGGGATCGAAGTCCACCGCATGCAGAGCGGCCCGCTCGGCGGCGACTTACAAATCGGCGCGAAAATCGCCGAAGGAGAAATCGACTTCCTGGTCTTTTTCTGGGATCCGCTGGAAGCGCAGCCGCACGATCCCGACGTGAAGGCGCTGTTGCGGCTGGCGGTGCTGTGGAACATCCCCGCCGCGACCAACCGGGCCTCGGCGGACTTCATGTTCTCGTCACCGCTGATGCACCAGGACTACGAGCGCATTGTGCCGGATTACGCGACGTACCAGCGCGAGCGGGAACTGCGAATGGCGCAGTTCGTGGCGGAGGAGTTGCAATCGGCCACCACGGACATTTCCGATGTCGCACCAGCCGACCTCACCCCGGAATCAGGGCAATGACTTGCGACAAGGCCAGCAACCACGCCACCCATAGCGCGTTGACAAGCGCGCCGCAGGAGCCAGACTACAAAAGTCTCACGAGTGCCAGATGAGACTTTTGTAGTCTTTGACTCAACGGTCAAACGTCAACCATTTGGGCAACTTCCGTTTGACCGGTGGGTTTACCGCCTCGACTGCCCGAATGACGGCTTCACAGAACTTTTGCGCGGCTGCTTCCGGCCCCATCCCAACGTAGCCCCGTACCCGCCCCCGCGAATCGCCGATGACGCCAAAGACCTCCAAACCGGCATCGCGCGTGAGTACCGACGTGTAGGCCCTGACACGGATGTCTTTCAAATCGGCGGACGTCAACACCACGCTGGAATCGTCTGTGGCGCGCACCCAGATAAGCTGCTGCGGCGTCAGCAGCATCCCTATGTAGACAGTCGCAGCGCTCTCGCCCTCTAACCAGGAAATCAGCCGGCCGGCAGCCTGCTTCGTAGAGGTGGTCTCACAACACATCAAGACTTCGATTTCCGGATCGCCCAACTGCTGCGCCTGGAAATAGTCCCGTATGGCCTGCGATAATACCGGGCGCAATTCGCTCACCCGACATTCGCGTGTAGTGCGGTGGTATGTACTCATCGTTTGCTCTCTGTGCTGAGTTCTAGAGCAGAATTCATCGCGCTTTTCCCACTTTCTCAGAACAGGCCGGTCTCGAACGGCAACACCTGAACACGCGCACCTGCCGGGGCGTGATCCCATTCTTCCGGGATGATCGCCAGGCCGTTGGATTGTACCATCGAGTTGAGGATGCCCGATCCCTGCTCGCCGGTGAGTACAGCGTGGAATCGGGGGTCCGCTTCCGCGCCATCCGGGCGGCGTTCGAGGCGCACGCGCACGTAGTGCCGCCGATCATCTTTGTGCGGGATGGCCTGATCCAAAATCGCCTCCAGGGTAGGTCGGCGCAAATCCGTCACGCCGAGCATCGTCAGGATCGCCGGACGGGCGAACAACTCGAACGATACCATCGCCGAGACCGGATTGCCCGGCATTCCTAACAGCGGTACTGTGTGTGGTACGCCGTTCACCTCCGCGGTGATGTAGCCGAAGGCCAGCGGTTTACCCGGCTTCATCCGCACGCGCCAGAAGGAGATTTCACCCTCGGCAGCCAGCACCTTTTTCACCACGTCGAAATCGCCCACCGAGACCCCACCCGACGTCAGCAGCAAGTCCGCGCCCTGCGCCAGCCCCGCGTGGATTTTGGCGGTCAGGTCATCCACAGTGTCCCGCGCGATACCCAACATCAACGGAAGGCCGCCACACTGAAGCACTTGGGCCGCATTCGAATAGCTGTTGGCATTGCGGATTTTGCCGGGCAACAGCGGCATATCGATGTCTACCAACTCATCGCCGGTCGCCAGGATGGCGACACGCGGGCGGCGGATCACGGCGACTTCGCCATAGCCCAGAGCCGCCAGCATCCCGATCTCCTGTGGGCGAATGTGCGTGCCACGCGCCAGCGTGCGCTCACCCGCGCGCACGTCCTCTCCGGCCAAACGGACATTCGCGCCAACACGCATTTCGGCGAAGCAATCCACAAACTCGCCGTCCTGGTGCGTCTCCTCGAAGGGAATGACAGCATCCGCGCCTTCTGGCAACGGCGCACCGGTCATAATGCGGATCGCCGTCCCCGGCGTGACGCGCCGCGTGGCAACGTACCCGGCAGCCAGATTCTCAATCACACGCAGCCGTTTTGGCGACTCCGGCCCCGCGCCCGCGAGGTCGGCGGACTGCACGGCATAGCCGTCCATAGCGGTGTTGGCATGCGGTGGGATGTCGCCTGTGGCGATCACGTCCTCGGCCAGCACGCGGCCCAACGTCTCCAACACCGGTACTCGTTCCGCCTCCAACGGGTGGAACATCGCCAGCACCTTCTCCAACGCCGCTTCGACACTCAGCAGCGGGTAAAGTTCGGGTTCGGGTTTCATGAATAACGCCTCCCTTAACGCGCCACTTCCCACGCGAGATGTTGCAATTCCGGCGCGATGAGCTTTTCCCAGGCCAACTGGACCGCCGCCGGAGAGCCAGGCGTGGAGATGATGACTTTTCCCCGGTACGTGCCTGCCGTGGCCCGCGAGAACATCGCCGCAGAGCCAATCTGCTCGTAACTCAGCATGCGGAACAGCTCGCCAAATCCGACCAGATGTTTCTCCAATTTAGCAGACAAGACATCGATGGTCGTATCGCGCCGCGAGATGCCGGTACCACCGTTGAAGAGAATGATACGCGCCTCGCTGCCAGCCAGTTCATCCAGCACAGCCAGGACCTGATCCGGCTCATCTTTGATCAGGCGGTAGGCGACCAGCCGGTGTCCTGCGGCGGCCAACGCAGCTTCAAGATAG
>JAIOAS010000013.1 GCA_019873725.1 Chloroflexota bacterium
CGACTACCACAACCTCGGCGTGCGCCGCATCCAGGCGCGCCTGCCGCGCGTTGATGCACCCCTGCGCCGCGCGCTGCGCGCTGATGAGTACGTGAACGTGACGTGGACCGTCGCCGCGCCGGAAGATGACGCCGTCGCCGGCAAAGGCGCGCGCCGTCAGCACCGCTTGCGCCGGCTGCTCGAAGAAGCCGCCGCGCAGGGCGCCGCCCCCACTGTGGATGACCTGGCCGCCGCGCTTGAAGTCAGCCTGGCGACTCTCAAACGCGACCTCGACGCCTTGCGTCGCGCGGGAACGCCGGTCAAAACGCGGGGCAGCCCAAAATGAGCTGATAAATGCGCTGCCTGTTTGCCGCATAAAGACAGCGGCGAGATACCCTTATGTTACACTGCCACTCAGATCAGAGTGGCAGTTTTTTATGATAAGGAGGGAAGCCATGCTTGCTCGCTATTTGAACCACAACCGATGGGTGCTTGCCGGGACTTTGACCTGCGGTATCGTGGCGCTGCTCGTAGCGTTGCTCCCCGGCGTTACGCCGCCGGGCGCAACTCTCGCCTATGCCGCGCTGCGACCGGCTGACACACCGCCGCCTTGCAGCGACCTGATCGTCAACGGCAGCTTCGAGCAGACACCTGACTTCGCCGCCTGGAACACCATCGGCGGACCCTGGATCGCCACCTACATGGGGCACAACAGCGCGCAAAGCGCGGTGGTGGGCGGCGGCAACAACCGGGACGATGCGTTCTGGCAACAAGTGACGATCTCGGAGGATGCCACAGAGGTCACGCTTTCCTTTTTCTGGTACATCTACTCGCAAGAAAGCGAGGGCGGCGCGCCGGGGGATTATTTCTACGTGCAGGCGCTCGATACGTCCGATTCACCCATCGCCACGTTATATACATTGAATAGCGCAGCCGCGCATGATACCTGGGTGCTGACGACACTATCCCTTGCGCTTGACCCCGATCTGCGCGGACAAACCATTCGACTGCGCTTTTTTGGCACGACCGACGCCGAACTCTTCACTAGTTTCTATGTGGACGAGGTGCGCCTGGATGTGTGCGGGGCCGATATACCGACACCCACCCCTACCGCGACCCCGGCCTGCTCCGACCCCTTTGAGCCAAATGAGAGCTTTGAAGAAGCCATCCTCATCGGCGCGGCGGCCGTGTACCACCCGGTCATCTGCAACTCGGATGATATTGATTACTTCAAATTCACCGTTGTTGCCGGACAGCGCATCGAGGCGCGTATCTACGGCCTCAGTTACAACGCCGACTTGCGGCTGTACGATCCGGAGCAGATCGAAGTCGGCGCGTCAAGCAATCCGGGCACAGAAGAAGAACTGATTGTCCACATGGCAGCAGCTTCTGGCGACTACTATGTCTTGATCTTCGGGACCGAGGGAGAGGCGCTAAACTATTACTCGCTGCGGGTGGACCTCTTCGACCCCGCCACCGACACCCCTACGCCGACCCCGACGCCCACCGCGACTGCAACCCCAACATCTACCCCCACCCCCACGCCGACTGCGACGCCCACACCGACCGCCACATCCACGCCGACTGCAACGCCGACGCCTACCGTTGTTTGTTCACTCGACGAGAATGAGCCGAACAATTTTCAGGAAACCGCCACGTCCATCGTGCGCTTCCGCAGCGTGCGCATCTGCCCCTCGGCCGACGTGGATTGGTTCCGTTTCCTGGCGACCGCCGGTCAGAGCTTCGAGATCGAGCTATACAACATGCCGATCGAACTGGATATGGAGCTATACGACGCCAAGGGCAACTTGCTAAATGCCTCGCGCAACGCCGGATACGAGTTTGAAAGATTCACCTTTGTGCCCGACGAGTCGGGGGTGTACAGCCTGCGCATCTACTCGCCGGCATTTCGTTATAGTGAATACTCCGCCGCGCTGCGCATCCTGATGACCTCACCCACCCCGCAACTCCTCAGCCGGGCCGGGCAAAGCCAACCCTTCGCGCTCACCGTCGGCCCCGGCAACCGCGTCTGGTGGACCGAGATGTCCGGCGGTGGCAAGCCGGGCGGTATCTACACCGCGCGTTACGGCGACGATCCGCAATCGCCGCAAGCCATTTACACCGCCGCCGACTTCCAGCCGGCCGACATTGCCGCCGCATCCTCGGTCTTCGTGCGCGACTGGCGCACCGACCGCATCCTGCACGCGGCGCTGACCCCGCAGACGCCGCCGGCGATCACGCCCCTGGCGACCGGTAATCGGTTTGCTGCCTCTTATGGCCTCGTGGCCGACGCCAGTTACGTCTATTGGGGCGACATGGACGGCATTTACCGTTACCGGCTGAGCGACCGCGCCAAAACCCTGCTCTACTCGCTGCCGAGTGGACACCTCGGCCCGGACGACATGACCGCCGACGCCGGCTTCCTCTATTGGACCGATACCGATCCGGCTAATAACCGCGCCCGGCTGTGGCGTACCGGGCGGCTGGGTGGCACACTGATCCTGGGATGGGCGACCGACGCTACCCCGGTTTTCAATTTTGTGGCAGTGCGCTATCCGAACGGCAGCGGCAAGACCAGCATCGTTGCCGCCGCCGACACGGCGCTCTGGCGCTTCGAGCAAAGCGGAACGGTTGGCGCGCAGAAGCTGTATCACCTGGAGTCGAACGCCTATGTCGTTGGATTGGCTGCCGACGAAGACTTCATCTATTGGCTACAACAGGATAGCCTGGGTTACGCGCTGCTTTACATGCCGTGGGACAATACTGCCAGTCCGCGCGTGCTCGCCACGGGGCTAAACAATCCGCGTAGCCTGGTAGTCTACGGCGACGGCATCTACTGGTCCGAGCCCGCTGGCATCAAGGTCCTGCCGTGGCCCGGCTATTGGGACAGCACGACACCGCATCTCACCGTGCGCCATAGCCCCCCCACGCTCTTGATCGGCGGTCAGTTCGCGATCCAGGCTGCGGCCGCGGATCCCGACGGGATCGCCGAAGTGTTGATTTACGTGAATCACCGCTTGATGACCCGCTGTACGACTGCCGTCTGCACAGGCTACTTTCAGGCGCTGGGTTTCATGCCAGGGTGGGTATTTTATCAGGCCGTTGCCACCGACAACCAGGGAATGCGCGTCCATTCGCCCGTGCGCCTGATTCCTGTGGACAACATGAGTGCCGACAGCGACAACGATGGCCTGGGGGATACCATCGAGCGCGTCCTCTGCACCTCGCCGACGGACCCCGACAGCGACCACGATTCGCTTAACGACGGCTGGGAAGTGCTGGGGCAATACTTTAGCGATGGCTACTATCTCGACCTACCCGGCATGGGCGCGCATCCCTGTCGCAAAGACATTTTCGTCGAGCTGGACTGGCAGAAAGGCGCCGAACCGCCAAAAAAGGACATCCAACAAGTGATCAATATCTTCGCCGACCACGGCATCGCCCTGCACGTGGACACCGGGCAGTGGGGCGGCGGCAGTGACATCCCGCTTACGCCCGGCCCGGCCAACGCATGGGACAACACCGCCCACGCGGCTGCGGCGCGCGATCCCTACAGCGATCCGCATCGCATGTGGGCGTTCCACTATGCGCTCTCGACCCCCTACTGTCCCCTGGATGGGCAAGGTCATGAGGACTGCCGCAGCTTCGCCGACACCGGCAGCAACTTGACCGTCCGCCGCAGCGGGCCGGGGAATTGGGGCGCAGTCTTCATGCATGAGTTGGGTCACACCATCGGCCTGGGCCACGGCGGCGTCAGCGGTCCCCTCACCCAACGGCGCGCCGGTCCCTACGTGTATTACGTTTACGATTGGGACAACTGGAATGAAAAGCCGAACTATCTGAGCAACATGAACTATCACGGCCTGTGGGTGCGCTATTGGACCGGCAACAATTACGTCTTTGTCTTGGACTATGCAGCGCGCGCCCTGCCCAACCTGGACGAGAACCAGTTGGACGAACGGCCCAACAGCGCGTTCTTGCAAACATTCGGCAATTACCCCGGCCTGGTCAATCCGTCGGCCAGTCCGGTCTTCATCCGCCGGTGCGGACGCTCGCCCAACCTGGTCTCCGTGTTGAGCACGCGCGCACAGGTGATTGACCGGCTCGACCATGCCACCGGCGTGTGGACGCATCTGCTGACCCCGCTGAACGGCGTGGATTGGAGCTGCGACGGCGTCAACGCCACAACTCCCGTCCAGGCGGATGTCACCAACGATGGCGTGCGGACAACGCTGGTGGGGCGGGCGGACTGGCCCTATCTGCCGTTGAAGACCAAATGCCTGAATCCCGCCGGCTACTACTCGGCGGACTATGCGCGCCGTGCTGACAATCCACCGTGCGTCACCGCCGTGACGGCCAGCGCGGTAGAGGACGCCGAGATACATCCCGACCCGCTGCCGGAAGAGGACCCGACCTTGTTGCTGCCGCACGAAATGTGCGACGGGGACGATGACGACGGCGACGGCGTGGCCGATAACGGCTGCGCCGACCGCGACGCCGATGGCATCGCCGACGCTTTCGACAACTGCCCGGCCATTTCTAACCCCGACCAGGCCGACGCTGACCGCGATGGCGCGGGAGACGCCTGTAGCGATCCGCCATCTGCCCCCGCCGCCCTGACCGCCGAGCCGTGCGTCGGCGGCGCGCGGCTGCGTTGGAGCACGGACAACAGCGGTGGCGCAGTCGGCTACCTGGTATTCCGCGCAACAGAGGGCGAAGAAGAGGTCTGGCAACAACTAGGCGGCTACCCGGCCACTGCCGGCGACGTCACGGAGTATACCGATCTGTCGGTGGAGACGCCCGGCCACTACATCTACCGCGTTGTGGCGCTCAGCCGCGCCTGGCAGGAGAGCGCGCCGGCCGAGGCATCCCTGATTGTGAACAGCGCGCCGGCCTGGCGGTTATATCTGCCCTTAGTTTTGAGAAATAATACAGGACAATGACAAAGGCAACTGCGCAGCGAGAAGCGTTCATCGTTCGCATCTGGCGTGAAGCAGAAGCGCCAACCTGGCAAGGGTGGGTGCAGCACGTTCGCACGCAAGAAGCGCGTTGTGTGCGCAATCTCGATGAACTGGTGGCCTTCATCGAGGGGCGCATTGCCGCCTTGCCCCCCAGCCACACAATACACTCACATTTGAAGTGAATACAGACGATTGTTAACGACGGCCAGACTATTTGTTTTATTCAAAGAAAGGAGTGAGTCACTATGAGGCAAAAGAATATATTCAAACGCTGGTTAGTTTTCGTGGTCATCCTGGCGCTGATTGGTGGAAGCGAGATTACCCACCAGGCACGGGCGCAAGAGTGGGCTTCCCAAAGTGTACTTGCCCCACAGGCTGAGGTAAGCACTGTATTCACTTATCAGGGGCGGCTCACCGACGATAGCACCGGCGAGCCTATCACCGGGCCCTGCGACTTCCAGTTCAGCCTTTGGGACGCTGCCACTGACGGCACCCAGATCGGTAACAGTCCTCAGACCAGTACCAATGTGAGCCTGGATAATGGTTACTTTAGCGTGGCGTTGGACTTCGGCGATGGCGGGTTGGGTCCGGCAACTTTTGCCGGCGATGCGCGCTGGTTGGCGATCGCTGTGCGCTGTCCGACCGGCAGCGGCAGCTATATCCCGTTGAACGGTCGCGTGGCGCTCAACGCGGCGCCGTACGCACTGAGCCTGCGGCCTGGGGCGATGGTCGCGGGTGACAGGTCTGGCGGTACCGTCCTGATTGCGCGTAATACGACGACCGGTAGCTTTGGGGCGGGGTTCAAAGCCGAGACAAACGCTACCCAGGGCACGGCCTTGATCGCCGAATCGAAGTCATCCAGCTTACAGCAAACCTACGGTATCTATGCCACTACTGCCTCGCGCGGTGGCACAGCCGTCTACGGTGAAAGCAAGTATGGCGGCTCTGCACAGGATAATGTCGCGTATGGCGGCTACTTCAAGGCCAATGCTTTTGGCGATGTGGGTGTCTATGGCGAGTCGGCCTGGGGACAAGGATATGGTGTCGGGGTCTGGGGCAAGACGGCCGCGCCCTATGGGGATGGCGTGCATGGTGTGGCTACTGCCACTTCCGGTGAAAATCACGGGGTCTATGGCGAGACCGATTCAACGGAAGGCAGTGGCGTCTATGGCAAGTCCGCTGCTGCCGGCGGCTTTGGCGTGTATGGCTATAGTCGTTATGGTGATGCCGTGCATGGCAAATCGCCCGACGGCTATGCCATCTACGCCGAAGGTGATGCTCATGTGACCGGCGATTTGACCTGGACTGCCAAACAGGGCCATCTATCAATTCCTCCGGCAGCCTTTCAACCACAGACACACAACATCGAATTCAACAATCTTGGGTATGCACTCATCCAGGGTGGAGGCGGTATCTGTAATGCCCAAAAGCTCTTCATGGCGCCGGTGGTGCTACCTCACCATGCCACCGTTATCAAGCTGGAGTACCACGCGTGGACCCAGGGGCCTTTTGGTATATCCGATAAGTCCTGTGCCACTTTGACACTGCGTCTGCTGCGCCACAATTTTACGACAGGGCTTGAAGAGATGGCCGCACTTGAACCCACAGCCGATTATTCGGCGGGTACGTACTTTAGCGAGGAAACGACGACGATCCAGTATGGCGGGGTGAATAACGATGATTACCAGTACTATCTTGAACTCAGCGCTCCTGGCGGGGGTGTTTTGGTCTGGTTCTACGGCGCTCAGATTACTTATACCTTCTACGAGCCATACTAGATCAGGAGGAAACGGCTATGAAACACTTTGCCCTTGTGTTAACTTTGATTTTCCTGTTCTGCGCTAGCAGTGTGGCATTGACCCAGTCGGGCGGCGGCTATGATTTGACGTGGTGGACAGTCGATAACGGCGGCGGGGCACTCAGCGGCGGTGGCTACGCGCTGAATGGTACCATCGGCCAATCGGAGGCGGGGCCGGCTCTTACCGGAAGCGGTTTTGTCCTTTACAGCGGGTTTTGGGTGGCCGGCGGTGCTGCTCCTTCCCTCTGTCCCGACCCCATCACGGGGGGATGGATTGTGGGGCCGGATTCGGGCTACACCGGTATCAACTATGAGTTTACTGCCGGTCCCAACGTCACTGCCACATTGCCGCTTACCTATACCTGGTCGAGCGAAGGGTTGGTGAGCGGACAGGGAACGGCCAACGCCACATACACTTGGGCCGTCGCCGGCACGCACGTGCTCAGCGTCACCATCGAAAACTGCGGCGGCAGTGTGAGCATTACGCATACGCTTACCCTCGTCGAGTCGCCACCTGGTTGCGCTGTCCCATTGACCGGTGTGGGACTTAGTGGCCCGGCCTCAGGACAGACCGGCCAGGATTTGACCTATGCCGTTAGCCCGCAGCCGACCAATGCCACGACGCCCATCACCTACACCTGGTCCACCGATGGATTGGTCAGTGGGCAAGGGACAACGCAAGCCATCTACCACTGGAACAGCGCCGGCAATCATACAGTCCAGGTGACCGGGCGCAACTGCGGCAGTCAAGATTACAGTGACAGTCAGGTGGTGAGCATCACCGCTGCGTGCGCCGCTCCGCTGGTGGGGGTCTCGATCACCGGTCAAAGCTCTGGTTACACCGGCCTGACTTACCAGTTCACCGCCCTGCCCGAGCCCGGCAACGCCACGCCGCCGATCGGCTACACCTGGTCAAGCGATGGACTGATTGACGGTCAAGGTACAGCCCAGGCCAGCTATACATGGGCGCTCACCGGCAGCCACACCATTAGTTTGACGGCAGCCAACTGCGGCGGCACGGTCGGCGCCGAACACACCATCAATCTGACCGCTCCGCCCTCCGGCTGCGATTTTCCACTGACCGGCTTTGCGATCTACGGCCCAACCACCGGTCAGACCGGGCAGGACCTGACTTTTACCGGTCACATCACCCCCCTCAACGCCACCACGCCCATTACCTATACCTGGTCGAGTGCTGGCCTGGTCGGCGGTCAGGGAAGCGCCACGGCGGTCTATAACTGGGCCACGCCCGGCCAATATCAAATCAGTGCCAGCGCGTCCAACTGTGGTGGCGCGATAAACGATTCGCATCCTATTGTGATTACGTCCAAGTATTCTGTCTATCTGCCGCTAGTTGTCAGGTAATGTATAGCTTTAAGTCGCTTACCCTTGCAAAGGTTGAGGTACCATGGGCCTTGTGCCTTTGCAAGGGTTTGACGACCTCAATTGTAATTTGACAAGGAGGGCTACTATGAAATCCGGCTTTTTTAATCTGTTGAGTGTTGTGTTGATCGTGTTGGTGCTGTTCGATGCACCGGCAACTCGCTTAACCCATGCCCAGGAACTGAGGACTTTAGACAGCTACGTGGCACAAAGCGCAACCCTCGGTACCGCTTTCACCTACCAGGGACGGCTAACCGACACCGGCGGCAATCCTCTCCCCGGACCGTGCGACTTCCAATTCAGTCTCTGGGATGCCTCCAGTGGCGGTGTCCAGTTGGGGAGCTTGCAAACCAAGAGCAATATGCCCCTGGAGAATGGTTACTTTAGCACCGCGTTGGACTTTGACGCCGCAGTTTTCCAGGGTGATGCGCGCTACCTGCAGATCGCCGTGCGCTGTCCGGCGGGAAGTGGAGACTACACCACGCTTAGCGGGCGGGTGGAATTGACCGCCGCGCCTTATGCACTCAGCCTGCGACCTGGGGCCACCATAAGTGGCAGTTCGACCGGGAACATTCTGAGCGTGCAAAATAGCAACAGCATCGGTGGTGGTGTGTATGGGCAGGTAGCCGAAGCGTCTGGACTAACGCCTTTAACCGGCGCGGCCGTTTGGGGGGATAGCAACGGTATTCCAGGGGTGGTTGGCAGTAGTCATAACGCGGTTGGGGTTTGGGGCTGGAGTGTTGATAATTATGGTGTAAGTGGCCTGAGCACAAATGGCTATGGCGTGTACGGGTTCAGCAGCACCAATAAAGCTATCTACGCCGGGGGGGATGCCCATGTAGAAGGCAACCTGACCTGGCGGGCCAAGACCAGTTACCTTTCTGTTCCGGCTGCCGCTTTTACGGCGCGAACTGATCCTAACGGCCGTACTAATGATGGCTTTGCATTGAGTAATTCAGCAGGGGGTACATTTTATGCTCCGGTAGCATTGCCCCACGGAGCAACTGTGACCGACATGACTTTCTACTGGTGGGATAACGACTCATCCAGGGGCATCACATGTACATTGCGTCTGGATGCAATGGGGCAGGCTGGCTGGTTTGATACAGCGATGGCCGAAGTGGTCAGCGTG
This sequence comes from Chloroflexota bacterium, assembly GCA_019873725.1. Taxonomy (GTDB): domain Bacteria; phylum Chloroflexota; class Anaerolineae; order B4-G1; family SLSP01; genus DSWT01. Next base: position 9,254 of record JAIOAS010000013.1, read on the forward strand.
GGTAGCAACGGCAGCGGTTTTAGCTCAACAAGTTCAATAAGCGAGGCCATCATTGATAACCAGCACTACATTTACTATCTGAAATGGGAGATGCCGGCCAGTAGCAACCTCGCGGGGCGCAGTGTTGTTATTGGTTACACGACTACCGAACCACACTGAGGGTCTGTCAATGAACTACTTCCCGCTTGGGCTGGTCTCTGACCGTGCCCGCCAATGCTATGGTGGCGCGGTCGGAGACCGGCCACGGCTTGGGAACGCGGTCGGAGACCGGCCACAGCTTTCGCCAAACACGACGCATCCACATTTGCGATGAATATAGATGATTTCAGACGACTGGACTAAAGACTACCAGACTAATTTCTAAGGAGGACGCTATGCAGTATCAAAAATTGTGGGGGGTGATGCTCGCTTTGCTGGTTATGGTGGCGTTGAGCGGTGGTCAACCTGGCGATACGGTGGCTTTCCCCGGCGCAGCAGCTTCCGACGCCGGCGGACGAGTCATCCGCTATAGCAGTACCGGGGAGTACCTGGGCGAGTGGGCGCTGCGCGGGCACCCGGCGGCTATTGCCGTAGGACCGGGCGGCGAGGTGTACGTCAACATCAACAACAACCATCGCGTGGTCAAGTATAGCGCCACGGGAGAATATCTAACCGAATGGCATATCGAAGCCGGCGAACCGGGCGCGCTGGCGGTGGGGCCGGGCGGTGAGGTGTACGTTAACATCAACAACAACCATCGCGTGGTCAAATATAGCGCCAATGGCACATACTTGAGCGAGTGGGAAACACCGGGGCAGGCCGGCGGTATCGCCGTTGCGCCATCAACGTCGCCCACGTCGAACGGCGATGTATACGTCAACATCAACCAGAATTATAGCGTCGTGCGCTATACCGCCGCCGGTGAATTTGTGAGTGAGTGGAGTGTGGACACCTACGGCCAACCGGGGAACATTGCCGTCGGCTATAGCGGCGAGGTGTTCGTCAATATTAACAACAACCATCGCGTGGTCATGTATAGCGCCACCGGAGAGTATGTGAGCAGTTGGGAACTGGCAGCCGGCCAACCCGACAGTATGGTAGCTTATCTTTACGGTCAATACATCACCATCAAAAATAGCCACCGTGTGGTAGAGTGCAGCCAGCCTCCCTCAGTGGGAGTTTGTACGTCTGGATGGGATGTAGCGGCAGGTGAGCCAATCGGTATTGCCAGAGGTCCTAATGGCGATGTATACGTGATAATTGATAACGGCTACCAGGTTGAGCAATATAACGCCAACGGTGAGTTATCAGGCAGTTGGACGATCGAGGCCGGTCAGCCGCAGGGTATCGCCATTGGACCGGGCGGCGAGGTGTACGTCAATATCAACCAGAATCACCGCATCGTCAAATACAGCGCCAGTGGCGAATTTTTGACCGGTTGGGTGGTCGAACCGGGGCAGCCCAAGAGCATCGCCGTCGGGCCGGGCGGCGAGGTATACGTTAACATCAATGACACTCATCGCGTGGTGCAGTACAGCGCCATAGGCGCCTATATGAATGAGTGGGAGGCTCCTGGAGTCGTTGCGGGTATCGCGGTAGCGCCAGGCGGTGAGGTCTATGTCAATATCAACCAGAATCACCGTGTCGTGAAATATAGCGCCGCAGGTGTGTATATGAGCGAGTGGGAAGTTCCTGGCGTCATCGAGACCAATGGCATCGCGGTAGGGCCGGGTGGCGAGGTGTACGTCAACATCAACCAAAACTATCGCGTGGTCAAATATAGCGCCGACGGTGTGTATTTGACCGAATGGACCGTCCCCGGCATTATCGAGACGAACGGCATCGCCGTTGGGCCGAGCGGCAATGTCTACGTCAACATCAACCAGAACTACCGCGTGGTGCAGTACAGCGCCGGCGGGGAACAACTGGCCTCGTGGGTGACGGGCGGGCGACCGGGCGGCCTGGCCGTGGGGATAGCGATCACGCGGGTGGGGCGACAAACCCAAGCCGGCGACGTGTTGTATGTGAACGCCAGTCAAAATCAGCCCCCGAACATGCCACTCAATCCCACGCCGGCGCATCAGGCTACCGGCATCAACCTGCCGTTCACGTTGCGTTGGGACGGCGGCGATCCAGAAGGCGACGTTGTCGGCTACCAGGTCTACGGGCGGATGTCCACCGACATCACCGACACATTGTGGTACAGCGGCACGGCTGCGACCTTTACGACGCCGGCGTTGCGCACCGGCGTTACGTATCTCTGGCATGTCAGCGCGACCGATCCGTGGGGCGGGACGACGACGGGGCCGGCCTGGGAATTTACCACGGGCGTCTATCGCGTTTATCTGCCGTTTGTGATGCGCTGAAACTGTGGATTTTTTGCCATTTACCATTTTCGAAGGAGGGATACAATGAAAATGAAGTATGTCTATAACCTGCTCTTGATTTGCGCTCTGGCAATGGGTTCACTGCTAGGCGCGGTTCCGGCGCGGCCCAGTTTGGCGGACGTGAGCAGTGTACAATCCATGCCCGGCGGTCCGCCGGCGGTTTTGCGCGCCGGTCAAAATGTCAACCTGCACCGCACGCCGCCGCCGGTTCAGGCGCTGGCGCAGCACCGTATCCAGACGGCGACCATCCAGGTGGTTTACCTGGCGGCCGGCGCGACGGATTTTTTCGGGACGACGTGTCTGACCTGGCCGGCCGAAGCACAAGCGGCCTTCAGTTACGCGGCCAGTTTGTGGGAAACGTTAATCACATCCCCGGTGCCGATTGTCATTCACGCCTGTTGGGCGAATCTGGCAGGTGGGATGCTCGGCTATGGCGGCGCCGATAATTACTATCAAGGGTTCAGCGGCGCGCCGACCACCAATACATGGTACGCATCGGCCTTGGCGAATGCTTTGCACGGCAGCGACCTCAATCCATCCCGACCCGATATGCACCTGGGGTACAACCAGAATTTCCCCTGGTACTACGGCACCGATATGAACCCCTCGGGCGCGCAATACGATCTGGTCAGCGTCGTCCTGCACGAGATTGCCCACGGGCTGGGCTTTAGCGGCTCGATGCGCTGGGATGACGGGATATACAACCCGGCGCAGGGCAATCCGCAAGAGTGTGATGGTGTCGCCGGTCATGGCTGTTGGGGCGGGGGCACGGGTGTCCCCATCGTCTATGACCGCTTCACCGAAGATGGTGGGGGCAATGCTCTGATCAATACGGCTGTTTATCCCAATCCCTCTGCGGCCCTGGGGACGGCGTTGACCGGTGACAATGTCTGGTTTGATGGCCCGCACGCCACCGCTGCCAACGGCGGCAACCGCGTCAAACTCTACGCCCCCGCGAGCTGGCAATCCGGCTCCAGCTACGCGCATCTCGATGAAACCTTCAACGAGACGCAAAATGCGTTGATGACCTACTCGCTGGATTACGGTGAGGCGAATCACAACCCCGGCCCGGTGGCGATGGGCATCCTCGCAGATGTGGGATGGACGACAAGCGCCCCGCCGCAAACGGGTCAAGACATCATCCGCAACGGCGGTTTCGACTATGGCAACGCCGCATGGGTGACCAATACAGGCACTTATGTCGGCGACAGCTACGGCAAAAACGGCGTGGGCTACGGGATGCAAATCTGGCCTGAATATTCCAACAACTATTACGGTTATATGTGGCAGGAACTTTATCTGCCTACCCAAACGACTGCTGCGGCGCTCTCCTTCGATTACCAATTTGTGCCGCAATCCGGCGCTATGCTTGGGTATTTCACCGCCAGAATCGTCACAGAGACTGCCACTATCGCTATACTGGTTAACATTACACCGGCAAACTACCCGGGTACGAGCTGGCAGTCCACAGGGGCGCTTGCGTTAGATGCCGGCCAATTGGCCGCCGTGAACGCGGCGCACGCCGCCGGCCAACGTGTCTATGTGCTGATAGATTTGTACGCCCAAAGCCTTTTCGTCAATGTGGACAATGTCGCCTTCAATGTGACCGGCACCAAGGTCACGCCGGCCTGGAACGGCAGCATCGCCTACATCGGCCTGGATAGCGGCGGCTATGCCAAAACCGTCAACACCATCAACCCGGACGGCAGCAGCCCGCAAACCGTGTGGACGCATCCCCAATCGGGCATCACCAACAGGATGCGCGATGTGGTCTGGAAGCCGGATGCTTCCGAGCTGGCCTTCGGCAGCAATCACGAGACGCTCTATTCTGCTTTTCAGTCCGATGTTTACGGCATCCTCCCCGACGGCAGCGGATTACGCCGCATCACCAATCCGCCTTCCCGCGCCGAACTTTTGGCCGGGACCTATCAATGGGGCACAGTCACCGGCAAGGTGCGGAATGACTACGGGAATCTTGTCAGCCTGCTGCTCTACGTCGAGGGCGCCCAAGATGCGGTTTCTGTGCCGGCCTACAGCCGCTACGATGAGGTCAGTTTCACCGTGCCGAACGTGGCGGTCCTGGGCGGTTTGCAGTACATCGTCTTTACCTGGGCGAGCGCGAGCTATGCCGATTGCAAGGAATACACCGCCGCCGTCGTGCCGATGGTGGCCGGGCAAACAGTAGATGTGGGCACCCTCAGCTTCAATCCGGCTACGTGCAGCACATACGAGAGTGAAGGCATCACCTGGAAGCGCGATGGTACGGAACTGGCTGTGGATGTCATCACGCCGCGCAAGTTTCTGGCGACAGGGCAGACCATCGGGACTGAGCTGTTCAGCGGGCCGTCCATGGCCAATTTGCCGGCCTGGTCCCCGGTGAACGATCAGGTGCTTTACCATTACTTTTCGTTCGACGCCGGCACGCGCGGCATCTATCTGACGACGGTGGGTGGCGGAACGGGTACGCGCCTGGTGAACGACGAAGGCGCGGTGTGGGTGGGGCTGGCCTGGCTGCCGGACGGCTCAGGCTTCGTGTACACGCTCGATCACAAAATGTACTATTACGATCTGGCGACCAGCACCAGCACCCTTATCGCCGATTTCTACAACGAATTCATCTCCAATCCGAGTGTGTCGCCGGATGGCCGGTATGTCGTCTTTCAATGGCAAACCGGCACGGTCAACGTGCATGATTTGTGGATCCTGGATCGCCATAACCCAACGGAACGCTGGCGTTTGACGAACAACGGCAAGAGCATGAATCCAGACTGGAGCCGCCAGAACCCGTCAACGCCGCCGACCTGCGCCGTCCCGCTGACCGGCGTGAGCCTGAGCGGCCCGGCGGCGGGACAAACCGGCCAGGATTTAACCTACACCGTCAGCCCGCAACCGACCAGTGCCACGACGCCCATCACCTACACCTGGTCTACCGATGGATTGGTCAGCGGGCAGGGGACGACACAAGCCACCTACCGCTGGAACAGCGCCGGCAGCAAAACCGTGCAGGTTTCGGGACGCAACTGCGGTGGTCAGGAGCGCAGCGCCAGCCAGACAGTGTCCGTTACGGCAGCTTGCGCGATTCCACTCATCGGCGTCACGATCTCCGGGCAGAACACCGGCTATACCAACGTCACCTATCAGTTTACGGCGCTGCCCAATCCCAACGACGCCACAACGCCTATCGGCTACGTCTGGTCGAGCGACGGATTGGTCAGTGGGCAGGGGACCAACCAGGCTGGTTATCGCTGGACGGGCGTTGGCGCGCACACCATCAGCCTGACGGCGACCAACTGCGGTGGCAGCTTCAGCGACGATCATACCATTACGCTGACGGAACAACCGGCCAATTGCGCCGTTCCGTTAACCGGCGTCGGCATCAGCGGGCCGGCGCAGGGGGACAAGAATGTCGATCAAACCTTCACGGCCACCATCCAACCGCTCAATGCCACCACGCCGATCACCTATATCTGGTCCGGCATGGGGCTGGTCAGTGGACAGGGGACACAGCAAGCAGTGTATCGGTGGAACCAGACGGGGACATATCTCGTGAATCTCAGCGTCAGCAACTGCGGCGGCTCGGCCAATGCTAACTGGACGATTGAAGTAGGCAAGACGTATATTTACCTCCCCCTCGTGTTACGTAATCAAAATTAACGTGTTGTTTCTATTCGCCCGTCCTCCCGCGTTGTCGCAGGAGGACGGCTTGCTGTGTCTCTGTTGCACAAATCTTCAAATGCTCCTATACTTGAGGATGTGGTGCGCGCGGCGCAGCGCCGCTTAGGCGCTGCGGTCCGAGGGGGTCATGATGTTATGCGCGACGCTGGTGTTGTGTCTGTTCATCCTCATGTTGCTGCGCGACGCTGGTGTTTTACCTGGCGCTGGTGTTTGCGGCGGTGTTTTTGGAAACGGATCGGGAGAGTGTTGGGTTAAACGAAACCGTGATGCCCTGGAACAGTTTTTGATGCCGCTAGTGATTGCCGATTTTGATACACAAGCGGCGATTATGTATGGCGAACTGCGCGCCGTGCTAGAAAAGGCCGGTACGCTTATCGGGGCATTGGATGTTCTAATTGCAGCCCATGCGCTGAGTTTGAATGTGATATTGGTGACGAATAACACCCGAGAGTTTTCCAGGGTTCCGGGTCTACAGATTGCAAATTGGGCGACTGAATAACCTTGTGGATTAATACTACTGCTTTTCTCCGCTGGCTTGATGCCCACAACGCCTTCGATCCGCACACCTATCTTGACTTCGTCATCGAAGACACCGTCGTCGGCGCGGTGCATCGCAGCCGGTTGCCGCTGTTGCAGGCGCATCCTGGCATCTTCCACGTTGATGATGCGCGTGTGACCCTTGATCCACGCCTGGACACGCCGGCCGCACGGACCGAGGCCGTCGCCGGTGTACTGCGCGAGTGGCGCAATGCGGGCCTCTTTCCTGCCTGGCGCGACGAGTTGTATCGCGTTTCGGCGGGCTTCGATGCGCCGCCGTTGATGGCGCTCGAACGCGCTGCCGCCTCGACGTTCGGCATCCTGCGCTATGGCGCGCATCTCAACGGCGTCGTGCGCAAGAACGGGCATCTGCATCTCTGGGTGGCGCGGCGCTCGCTCAATAAGCCGGAGTATCCGGGCAAGCTCGATCACCTCGTCGCGGGTGGGATTCCCGATGGATTGAGCGCGTGGGACGTGGTCATCAAGGAGTGCTACGAAGAGGCGAACATCCCGCCCGAGCTGGCGCAACGTGCGCGTCCGGTGAGTCTCATCAGCTATCTACTCGACGCAAATTACCGTCGCCACCGCGACCTGATCTTTATCTACGACCTGGAATTGCCGGAAACCTTCGTCCCGCAGAATACCGACGGGGAAGTGGCGGAGTTCTACTTATGGCCGATTGAGCAGGTGATCGAGGTGATGGCGACCACCGAGGACTTCAAGATGAACAACAACCTGGTCATCATTGACTTCATGCTGCGCTACGGCTACCTCGGCCCGGACGATCCACACTACGCCGTCATCGCGCAGCGGTTGCGTAGCCCGGTGATGTGGTGAGAGTTGCGCCGACTTGACGAATTTGCGTTAACATTGTATACCTGAGAAATAATCTTTGCCCGCAGATCCGCTATGACATACTTTGAAATCGTCGGTGAGATCACGGATGTTGAGATTATTGCGGTTGGCAATGCTATCCGTGAATTAGCTCTCTTGCGCCGGGATTATGGGCCAGGACGGTGGCGCAAACTCAAAGGTATAGCTAGAGTCAGGCTTGTTGATGGTCGTATTTGCCGTGCAGAAATTCACTGGTACGAAGCTCATGGCATTGGCAAAAGACGAGTCAAAATAAAGCGATTCCTGGATTGAGGTGAGTATGGAACAACAGTCTGCACGTTTTGCAATCTGTTTGAATAATCAGAACTGTGAGGACTTGGTTCTTTGCAAGATCTATCAGGTTTTGCCGGATGAGATGGCGGAAAAGAATCGTTATCTACGTATCATTGATGAGTCGGGCGATGATTACCTCTATCCGGCCAACAATTTCTTTGTGATTGAACTCCCACATCATGTGACACAAATACTGCTCAATCAAGTGCAATTAACGACGGTATGATTCCCTATAAACGACAGTTTATCCCAAAATTCTATATGAAAGCGAGGTATACAGTATGAAACAGCCCACATTAGGTATCATTATCGGCAACCGGGGATTCTTCCCTACACAACTCTGCGAAGAGGGACGCGCGAAGATTCTGCGGATCTTTGAAGAAGAAGGCATCAAGCCGATCGTCCTTTCGCCGGAGGATTCACCTTACGGTTCGTTGGAGACGAACGAAGCAGCCCGCAAGTGCGCCGACCTCTTCCGCGCCAACCGCGACGACATCATCGGTGTAGTCATCACCCTGCCCAACTTCGGCGAGGAAGGCCCCATCGCCAACGCGCTGCGCTGGGCCGAGCTGAACGTGCCGGTGCTTGTCCAGGCGACGCCCGACGACGCGAACTTTATGACCATCGCTCACCGCCGCGACTCGTTCTGCGGCAAGATGTCCACCTGCAACAACCTCAAGCAGATGGGGATCAAGTACACGCTCACCACGCTGCACACGGTTGACCTGGATACCGACAGCTTCCGCCAGGACTTGCGTAACTTCGTGGCGACCTGCCGCGTCGTCCGGGGCCTCAAGCACGCGCGGGTCGGCATGATCGGCGCGCGCCCGGCGGCGTTCAACACCGTCCGCTTCAGTGAAAAGCTCCTGGAGCGTGCGGGCATCAGCGTGGACACGATCGATCTCTCCGAGATCTTCGGGCGCATCGAGCGGCTCAAGGACGACGACCCCGCCCTGGTCGCCAAGCTGGACGCGCTGAAGGCATACCTCAAGATCAAGGGGGTGCCCAACGAGGCGCTGGTCAAGATGGCGAAGTTCGGTGTGGTCGTGGATCAGTGGATGGAAGCCGAGGGCCTCATCGCCAGCGCGGTGCAGTGTTGGACGGCGATGGAGGAATACTACGGCGTCGTTCCCTGCGCGATGATGAGCATGATGAGCAACAACCTGATGCCCTCCGCGTGCGAGACCGACATCGCCGGCGTGGTCGGCATGATGGCCATGGCGTTCGCCTCCGGCAAGCCGAGCGCGCTGGCCGACTGGAACAACAACTACGGCGACGATCCCAACAAGGGCGTGCTTTTCCACTGCTCCAACCTGCCCAAGGACTTCTTCGAGGAGACGCCCGACATGGACTACCAGGAGATCATCGCCGGGACGGTGGGCAAGGAAAACACCTTCGGCACCGTCGTGGGCCGCGTCAAGGCCGCGCCGTTCACCTACACCCGCGTCGCTACCAACGACTGGGAAGGCAAAATCCAGGTCTACCTGGGCGAGGGTGTGCTCACCAAAGACCCGCTCAAGACCTTCGGCGGCTACGGCGTCTTTGAGATTCCCAACCTGCAAGGACTATTGCACTACATCTGCGAGAACGGCTTCGAGCACCACGTCGCCGTCAACATCTCGCGGACGGCGGATGCGGTGTATGAGGCGTTGAGCAAGTATCTGGGCTGGGACGTCTACTACCACAAAGGGTAAACTTTTCAACCACGAATCTACATCGGCTATTTCAAGCATGGCGCGAACGACAGGATGAAGCGTTTGAGGGTGCTGCGGGTAAACGTGTTGAAGGGGTAATACAATGAGTTCAGACACAATTATGAATCGAGAGTATGAACGAACGTTAATCAAGATTGCGCGCGTTTTGCCGTTTCCGCAAATGGCGCAACTGGTGGACTTCGCACGTTTCTTACAGGGCCAGATTTTAAGTCAACAGCTTATTCAAGGTGAAGAGCCAAGTGAAGTCGAAGCCGACAATGCCCGTTGGGATGCGTTGCTGGCTACACCTCAAGCCCAAACAGTCTTGGAACAATTGGCCGGTGAAGCTTTGGCGGAACATCGCGCCGGCAGAACCAAACCTATGGAGTTCAATGCTGAGGGCCGGCTCGCGTCGCAATGAAATCTCTCGCAACAGCACAGTTCTGAAAACTCTATGACGTTTTATCGGTGAGAGTACAACGTCGTGCAGATAAAGCTTATGAGTTGTGGCAAATCAACCCGCAAGCGCCAGCGCTTTATTTTAAGCGTGTTGGCAAACGCTTGCCGGTTTATTCGGTTCGGATTGACAAGGGGCATCGCGCACTAGGCATACTTGAGGGTGATAGTATGTTATGGTTTTGGATAGGGGCGCACGATGCGTATGAAGATTTGCTACAGCATCTTTAGCGAAAGGTCGTAGTCGTTTAAGTATATTGCGTATTGCGGATAGTTTTCTACACATTCGGCAACGGGAGATGCGCCTTGTGCGCGTCTCCCGTTGTAGTTTGCATCCAGTGTACTTCGAGTAAAATAGCGTTACCCAGATCCGAAAATCAAGGAGATGTTATGTCAGCAGCGCCTATGCCACAATCCTATCCGCGTATCAATGACCCAGACAACAAGATGTATGGTTGTTTGGATACGGATACCCTGAAACCACATCACGACAAGATCCCCGTTGAAGTTCTGACACAAATGATTCGGGAAGCCATTGGCAAGGCCAACCAGAAATCGAGCCGCGAGAGCATCATTATTCCGCCAGACGCGACCGCCGCAGACCTGACCAAAGCCTACCGGCGCGCCGGAAAGGATTTGTTCCGGTACTTCAAGCGATACTACGAAGACCCGGCTTCGACGGCGCATCAGGTTTACAAAAAGCATTACCGCGATGTCGGCGCAGAACAGTTTCGCAGTCGTGTTATTCAAAAAGGGCGCATGAATTCTGGGTGGCGGTATCAGTTCTTATTGCTGGATTGTGCGGTGCACAGTCAACGCTTCAAAAATGTCTCGGATTTGGGATTGGCGGAGGCGGATTTCAATGCTGTGATTGAATTTACCAAGCCGGATGCACTGCCGTTAAGTTTGTACGTCTCCGTTAAGAACAGACGCAATACACTGGGTGGGCAAGACTGGCCCAAAGCCATCCGGGCGTTGGAAACTGTAGCTGTGAATGATCGCAACCGTGTTGGGCCATATTGTTGTGTTTTTGGTATCGTGATGGACCGTGGACAACGGCATATCAAGATTGAACAGAAAACAGGTCAGGCCTACTCGACCAATACGGAAGTCTGGTTATCTGATTTCCTGTGGCCTTTCTTTGCAAACTACTCTTACGAAGAAATAATGCAGTTAGTATTAGATGTGTTGCTGAGTGTGCAGGAGTCCGAAGAACTTGCCACACAGATCCAAATACCGACCGAGGTATTAGAGTTCTTCGGTGAAGAATGTCGCAAGGCTGGATTGATTAACGCGGAAGGTTACTTCGACGATCCTTACAAATTACTTAAGTTTTTCTGTAAAATATAAAATCTCTATTGAAAGGTGTTATGGTACAACAGACTGTTTTATCGAAATCGAGCAATGGAAATCAACACAATTCCCGCTGTACTGTTATTTTGGGCGACAGCCGAGAAGAATTAAAACCTTTCACGGGAAAAGTTGATCTCATTGTTACTTCGCCACCCTATGCTGACGCACGGCGCAGACATTATGGTGGTGTTCATCCAGATGATTTTGCTGATTGGTTTCTTACGTTTCATCAGGTTTTTTGGGATGTATTGAAACCAACAGGAAGTATGGTCATCAATATCAAAGATAAAGTGGTGGATGGCGTTCGGCACCGTTATGTTTGGCACACGATTGAAGCGCTCTGTAAACAAGGTTGGTTGGCCATAGATGATTATATCTGGCATAAGCCTAATCCAATGCCAGGATATTGGCCCACGCGCTTGAGCGATGGATGGGAATACTGTTTCCATTTGGCGAAACAGAAAAAGCCATTCTTTAATCACGAGGGTGTCAAAAAACCGATTGGTGAATGGGCCGAAACCCGCTTGAGCAATTTGAGTGAAAGCGATCTTAGCCGTCATAATTCAGTCAATCGAAGTGGCTTTGGGCGCGACTTATCGCGTTGGGTAGGAAAAGACAAGGTTCTACCCAGCAATGTGTTTACTTATGCTGTGGTGGGAAAAAATAAAACACACCCTGCTGTCTATCCAACAGCTTTGCCTGAATTTTTTATCAAGTTGCTTTGTCCAGAGCATGGTATGGTTTTGGACCCTTTTGCTGGTAGTGGGACAACCGGCATCGCGGCATTATCCCTCGGCCGCGACTGTATTTTGGTTGATAACCAGGAAAAGTATTATCATATAGCTATAGAGCGACTCAAAGAAGAGGTTCCCGCACAAATAGTGAGCGATGCCGAGATTGCACGAGGTATTTTTGATGCTCCGTTAACGCTACAACTACGATTGCTTGAACAAAAAGAAAAGCTGGCTGAGATTTCAGGAGAACTGAAATACGAGAAATCAGAAATATGAGGACAACGATGTTACTACAATCTTTACGCGAAGAACTTTATGAATTACACAAAGAACTCCCCAAAAACGACCTGGTGAAGTGGACGGGCGGGAACGTGAGCGCGCGCGACCCGGAAACGGGCTACGTGGTCATCAAACCCTCCGGCGTGCGCTACGAGGACCTGCGACCGGAGCACATGGTCATCGTCAACCTTGATGGTACGATCATCGAAGGCGACCTGAAGCCGTCCTCCGACACGGCGAGTCACCTCTACATCTACCGCCACCGGCCCGACGTGGGGGGCATCGTCCACACGCACTCGCCGTATGCCACGGCCTTCGCCGCGGTGGGCAAGCCGATTCCCGTCGTTCTGACGGCGATGGCCGACGAGTTCGGCGGCCCGATTCCATGCGGCGGATTCGCGTTGATCGGCAGCGAGGCCATCGGCAAGGTCGTGGTGGAGAGCATCGGTTCTTCGTGCGCCGTGCTGCTGAAGAACCACGGTGTCTTCACCATCGGCAAGGATGCGACTGCCGCCGTCAAGGCCGCCGTGATGACGGAGGACGTCGCCAAGACGGTGTGGCTGGCGCTCCAAATCGGCCAACCGGAAGAGATTGCGCCGGACGATGTTGCTAAGCTGCACCACCGGTATACGCACGTCTACGGGCAGTGAGGAGATTGAAGATGGATAGCGATGCCTATTCCCAAACAACCTGCGTGCCGGACGACGATGTTGCGATGCAACTTGTCGGGCTACTTGGACAACAGACCGACAGCCCCGGCGATATGGCGCTTGAGCACGACCGTTACATCGTTGAGGAAAGTCGGAATGTCCAGCCGTTGGATGCGATCTGCATCTCAGAAAGTATCACGTGACAGATCTCTTCAAGCTTGCTATCGTCGTCGATCCCGAACGCGACAACGTCGCCGTCGCCAAGACGTTCATCCCGGCAGATACCACTGTCCTTTGGCAGGGGCAGGGGATGGCCGTGCGCACCGATATCCCGCCTGGACATCGTTTTGCGCTCTACCCTATTCCCGCCGGCGAGTGGGTGCGGCAGTACGGACAGCCATTCGCCCGCTCGAAGGGGCTGGCGCCGGGCGACCCGGTGAACGACGAGACGGTGGAAAGCGTCGTCCCGCAGGTGGATGCCGACAGCCTGGTGTTGCAAACGCCGCAGTTGCCCGCTTGGGAAGGTGCGCTGCCCACGTTCCTCGGTTTTCATCGCTCTGACGGGCAGGTGGGCGTGCGCAACTGGGTGCTCATCGTCCCAACGAGCATGTGTTCCAGCCACGAGGCCGCACAGATTGCGCTGCGCGCTGAGATGCAGGGTCTCTATACCCGCGAGCGTTACCCCAATGTGGATGGCGTCACCGCGATCCCGCACACGGGCGGTTGCGGCGCGCCGTATCCACAAGAAGGCGCGTGCCGGCGGGGAACGCACGAGAATACGTTACGGATCCTGGGGCAGCACATCGGGCATCCCAACGTCGGCGCGGCGCTGCTTATCGAACTGGGATGCGAAAAGGCGAATCTAGCGGCGTTCGACGACTACTTTGGCGCTGATTTGGTAGCGCGTTACGGCAAGCCGGTGTTGCGCCTCAGCATCCAGGAGGACGGCGGCTCGCAAGCCGTCATCGCGCGTGGATTGGCGCTTTTGCCGGAGCTGTTGGCTGCCGCGAACCAAACAGTCCGCCGACCGGCCCCACTCAGCGCGCTGGCGCTTGGCCTGGAATGTGGCGGCAGCGACGCTTTCAGCGGGCTGTCGGCGAATCCTGCACTTGGACAGGCGAGCGATCTACTGGTGCGGGCCGGCGGGCGCAGCGTGATCTCGGAAGTGGCGGAGTTCTACGGCGCGGAGCATCTCTTCGCGCAGCGTGCGGTGAACCACAAGGTCGCCGCCGACGTCTTCGCGCTGCTCGACTGGTATCGTGCTTACGCCACGGCGCGCGGCGGGCACAGTATGACCGAGAATCCCAGTCCCGGCAACAAAGCCGGCGGCTTGCTCAACATCACGATCAAGTCGCTTGGCGCGCTCGCTAAAAGCGGCAGCGCGCCGGTGGTGGGCGTGCTCGATTATGGCGATTGGGTGTGGGAGCATAGGGACGGCGGCGTCTACATGCTCAACACGCCGGGCTACGATCCGCCGTCTGTGACCGGGTTGGTCGGCGCGGGTTGCCAGATGGTGTGCTTCACCACCGGGCGCGGCTCGGTGTTCGGCAACGCGATTGCGCCTGTCATCAAAATTGCCTCCAACGACGCGCTCTACGCGCGCATGTCCGGCGATATGGACGTCAATGCCGGGGCTGTCATCCGCGGCGCGAAGACCTTGCCGGAGATGGGGCGGGACATTTTCCATGAAATTCTTGCCGTCGCCTCCGGCAGATGGACAAAAGCGGAACAGAACGGCCACCGCGAGTTCAATTTGTGGGAGATTGAGGGGTTGTTGCTGTGAAGAAGCTGTCAGCGGTCAGTTTTCAGCCGTCAGCCAGAACGCTGATGGCTGAACGCTGATGGCTGATTGCTATCCAGGAGCTTGTCTTGATGAATACAGTCGCTATGGCTTACGAAGACTTAATTGCCCGGTTCGTGCGGTGGGCGCAGACCGAGGACAACATCCGTGCCGCGCTTGTCATCGGTTCGCGGGCGCGGACGGATCATCCAGCGGATGAATGGTCCGATCTCGACGTCATTATCCTGGCAAACGATCCCGAACCCTATTGGGCGGCCGCCGATTGGCTGCCTCACATCGGCGTCCCCTGGCTGACCTTTATCGAGCCTTTACACGATGGACGCGGCTTCGAGCGGCGGGTGTTGTTCGAGGGGGGGCTGGATGTGGACTTCGTGCCTTCCCCTGTCGAGGTTTTTCGGCGGATGTTGGATACAGGGCTGCTGCCCGACGTCGCCGATTTGCTTCACCGTGGCGTGCGTTTTTTGGTGGACAAGGAAGGCTTCGCCGCACGGCTTGCGGGTATTTCGGCAGCACGGCTCTCTTACCAACCGCCGACGGAAGCTGAATTTCTGAACCTGGTGCATGACTTCTGGTATCACACCGTCTGGACGGCGAAAAAGCTGCGGCGGGGCGAACTATGGACCGCCAAGTTATGCTGCGATGGTTATCTCAAGCAGTTGCTCCGCCGGATGCTCGAATGGCATACCCGTGCGCGCCGGGGCGAGTCCACCGATACCTGGATGAACGGACGTTTTCTCGAAGAATGGGCCGATGCGCGCGCCGTCGCTGCTCTGCCGGCGATCTTCGCGCACTATGACGCGCCGGACGTGTGGCGCGCGCTTTTGGCGACGATGGACTTGTTTCATTGGCTCGCGCTGGAGACCGCAGAAGCGCTTGCGTACATGTATCCTTCCATTGGCGAAATGCACGCCACTCAAACCGTAAGGAGTGTAACCGAACATGCGGTACAGCCCTGATAATGATAATGGGCGTAGGACTATTCGACTAATGACTATCAGACAGACTATTTTTAGAGGAGAGGAGGTTGTTCGATGAATGAAGAAGTGCCTGTAGGATTTATGCTATTTTTCGTCTGCGCCGGATTGTTACTGGTGGGACTGTCCATTCCGCTATTGCTTCGGCGGATCAAACCCAATTACTGGTATGGCTTTCGCGTGCGCAAAACTCTCAGCGATGAGCGCATTTGGTATGAGAGCAACGCGTATGCGGCGAAATGGCTGCTGGCCTTAGGTCTCCTGCATACCGTTGTCTCGCTTGCGCTCTACTTTATCCCCGCTTTCCGTGCGAATCTCAATGCTTATGCCATTACCTGCGGGATCGTTTTTATGCTTGCCTTCTCTCTTGTTATCATCATGAGCTTTCGCCATTTGCGCAGACTGTAACGGCTTGCGTATCCTTTTTGAATTGTAGGGCGAGTTGCCAACTCGCCCTACAGGATTGAGGAGACACCGGCGTTAACGCTCTCCATGCAGCACGAAAATGGCGTTGCGGTTGGGGCGAGTTGCCAACTCGCTCTACGAGATTGCGGAGACGCTGGCGTTAACGCCCTCCATACAGCACGAAAATGGCGTTCCGACTATGCGACTACCGGACTAACGACTATGCGACTATTTTTGGAGGAGGTATAGGATGTTGACATCACGAGAACGAGTCACCCTGGCGTTCAATCACCAGGAGCCTGACCGCGTCCCGCTGGATTTGGGCGGCAGCGCGGTGACCGGCATGCATGTCAGCGTCGTCTACAAGCTGCGACAGGCATTGCGCCTCGACGCGCCCGGCACGCCGGTAAAAGTCGTGGAGCCATACCAAATGCTGGGTGAGATCGCGCCTGACCTGATCGCCGCCCTGGGCGTGGATGTCGTCCCACTTGGCGCGCCCACGACGATGTTCGGCTTTAAGAATGAGGGCTGGAAACCCTGGACGACGTTCGATGGCACGCCGGTGCTTGTCCCTGAGGGCTTCAACACCACACCCGAACCCAATGGCGACCTGTTGATGTACCCCGAAGGCGACACGTCCGCGCCGCCGAGCGGGCGGATGCCGGCCGGCGGCTGGTACTTCGATGCTATCGTCCGCCAACCGCCCATCGACGAGGCGAATCTCAACGTCGAAGACAACCTGGAGGAGTTCACGCCCATTTCCGACGAAGTTTTAGCGCACTTCCAACGCGAGGCCGACCGTCTCTACACCCAGACCGACAAAGCCATCTTCGCTAATTTCGGCGGGACGGCCTTCGGTGACATCGCGCTCGTCCCCGCAACGCAGCTCAAGCACCCCAAAGGCATCCGCGACATCGAAGAGTGGTATGTCAGCACGGTGACCCGGCGGGATTACGTTCGGGCTATCTTCGAACGGCAGTGTGAAATTGCGTTGGCGAACCTGGAAAAGCTGTACGCCGTCGTGGGCGACCGCGTGGCCGTGGTAATGGTCACAGGGACGGATTTCGGCGCGCAAACCGGGCCGTTTATCTCCCCGAAAGCATACCGTTCGCTGTATCAACCGTTCCACATCCGCGTCAACACGTGGATTCACACGCATACGTCGTGGAAGACATTCATCCACTCGTGCGGCTCCGTCTACGCGCTCATCCCCGATTTCATCGACGCCGGCTTTGACATCTTGAATCCCGTGCAGTGCTCGGCGGCACACATGGACCCCCTCACGCTCAAGCAGTCGTTTGGCGACCGCATCACCTTCTGGGGTGGGGGCGTGGACACGCAGAAGACGTTGCCCTTCGGCACGCCTGACGACGTGCGCCGCGAAGTCTGTGAGCGGCTGCGCATTTTTGCGCCGGGCGGCGGCTTCGTCTTCAACACCACGCACAATGTCCAGCCGCTATCGCCGGTGGACAACGTCTTGGCACTCTACGAAACTGTGCGAGAATATGGGCAGTATCCAATCCTTTGAAACGACCATCAAACAGGTGGCTATTGATGACTACCAGACTCAGAACGACCAGACTGATTGAGAGGAGGTATTGATGACAGGCTCAAGCTTTCCCGTCAACCGTGAGTTTTTCGTCACCTTTTTGATCGCTGCGAAACAACATACTTATGCCGCGCAGGGCGGTGCAGATGCGGTGGTAGCGTCATTGCTGCCCGGCTCGCGTCAACTGGAATACCACGCCGGGCAACTCTCGTATCGCGATGTCTACTTCGGCAACGAGTATTTTGCCGGACAAGAGGTCGTCTACTATGACGCAGCGCCCGTTTGGTCGATGGTGTATGCCGGCGGCGAACTGAAAAATATACCGCGCAGCATTCGTTCAGCGATGAAAACGAGCCAGTTGTACGCTTTCTTGCAGGCCGCGTTATTGCAGGCGCCGCTGGAACATCCTTATCGCGGTCCGGCCCTGTGGCAGGCAGCCGATTTCACCTACAACAACGAGATCCACGGAGACCTGGAACGCTTTTGGGGCATAGAAGCCATCAGCTACCAGGATGTGGCGGTTTATCAGTTACATTATAGTGGGGGGGTGTTGCGGTATAGTGGGTGATAAAGTGAGTTTCTATAGGGTGGGGGATTTCGAGGGTAGAGCTACCACGGTTTCTTATGCAGTTCTCGAAGGCGTGTTACACAGCGGTTGAGGCTGAGTGCGCTTTGCGCCGCCGCATCAATGTTCCAACATTGAAACACGAACTCTTCGAGTGCAGCGTTATAGCCAGGCCCTACAGTTGCCGAGACATCAGGTTGCGGTAGAAGAGCGTGGCGCAGTGCTCTTCTTGGTGAACGACGTGCGAGATTGATCAACTCCTGTTTGGGGTTGTCCAGATTCTCAGGGCTTCTTGGGATAGAGTTCTCTGATATACCAAGAAAGTGCGCTATGCTTTGACGGTCAGCCAAAAGCCAGCTTTCTATTTCACGCACTACTGCACGTAACAGCAATTTAGGGCTCCGTTTGGGTAACCATACCGCCGGAACCTCCGGCGGACATTGCAATCCTGTATCCATAAAGTCTACCAGTACTAGAATCGGATTGCCGTACTGGGCAAGTACATTGAAGCCGGTTATTTTGTCACGCAAATATGTCCAGCCCCGTTTGCCATACGCTGTGCCGAATTGATGCTGGCAATGGTTAATTAAAATTAACCGTGCGGCGACAGCTTCGTCCAGGTTTCCCTCGATTAGTGCATCTACAATCATAGTTCGAATTCGAGGGCTAATTGACGAATGTTTTCCGGGGCTGTCCGCGGCATCAACACATCGGCTGCCGTTAGTCCACTTGCCATGGCTTGCCGGTCGGCTTCATCAGGTGGAAGCAGCAGAGTTCCATCAGGGCTGGGTTCCAGCCGCAACACTTCTTCAGGCCCAATCCCCTCATCTTGGAGTATTTCTTCTGAGTGTGTTGAGATGATGAGTTGGCGTGGTTCTTTGCGACTGCGGTTGATGCGATAGAATATGGTCGGCAGACGACGCACAACCTCCGGATGTAGTGATAGTTCTGGCTCTTCTAGCATAAGCGGTCCAGATCCTTCATATATTGTCCACAGTAGACCAAATAAGCGCAGCGTACCATCGGAGAACTGGTTTTCGCTCTGTCTGGCATCGTGTGGACGCCAATGGGAGTAGCGTCCGATGAGATGTGGTACCCCAGAACTATCCAAGACAGCTTCTAACTCGGTCAATTGGGGTACTGCGCTCTGTAGCGCCCGGGTGATTTTCTTTAGACGCGCATCACGTGTTTTAGGTGTGGTCTTCCATAGGCGCAACAGAAAATCTCGACCGTAAGGGTCGTTTTGTACTGGCAACGGAGAGAATCCGCGTGGGTCACGCACCACTTGAGGCAACAGGTGTTGGTAAGAGATCGACTTGAAAAAATCGGCTACGATACGGAATTGACGATTCTCGGATACTTGTTCCAGTGCTGTCTGGGTTAAGCGTAGTTGATCTTGTTTGTCCTCTTCGTTGGGACGCTGCAACAATCTCTCGGTTTGTTTGTAAACGATTTCTTCGCGCACTATTGGCCGTTGAACATTGTCTTGGTTCAGTGACAAGCGATAACGCCATTCATCATGTTCATTTTCAGCTAACGTGACCTCGATGTCAATATTACTGTAGCGCGTTGCCGCCAAACAGCGGATAGCGGAAATACCTCCACGAGTATTTACGGCTTTTTCTAATCCGTCATTGGCTATATCGCGCAAAAAGCGTAAGACGTCAAGCAGATTGGATTTTCCTGAAGCATTTGGGCCTATCAAGAACATCCGTAACCCCAAATCTGCTTCAATGTCTTTGAAGTTTTTCCAATTTCTGAGTTTGATATGACTGAAGTGCATGTTGTCTCCTAATCCGCTTACAGACTTTCGAGGCGATTTGCCACCATACTCGTTACCCTGTTTTGACACTAACGATAACTTATCTATTCTCAAATGTCAAGGGCATTTTTATGTTGCGTAAGGGCTTCATCATTATCTTGTCACAGTTCCGTTATTTCGCTTGAAGCAGATCGGCAAAGCCGCGTTTTGTAACCCATTTCAGCCCAAAACGGGCGACTGGCGTTCCTCTTGGAGCAAGAATGATAAGCCCCCTTATGTTGCATTGCAAAGCCTTGATTTGGCAGTAGAATTACAACTGATGGAATGTTGATCATATCTTTGAGGATGTAAGTTCATACAACCTGAGCTATGTTTTTTCGTATTAACGTAAGTTACAGTTTTGATGCTGGGGGACGTTTGACCCTGTCTGAGAGAGAACCATCAAAAGCTGTACAGCGTAACACTTATGAGCAAAGGAGGCTGAATGATGAGTAAGAGACCCGGTGGTCAATTAGCGACCCGCCCGTTGCACTTTATCTGGATAGCGGATGCGTCAGGTTCGATGCGGGACGATGGGAAAATCCAGGCCCTCAACATGGCGATTCGTGAGGCGATCCCCCATATGCAGAAGGTCGCTTCGGAAAATCCTAATGCGCAAGTTCTGGTGCGCGCCATCAAATTCTCCAGCGGCGCGCAGTGGCACATTTCCCAGCCTACGCCGGTGGAGGATTTCAAGTGGGTGGATCTCAAAGCTGATGGCGTCACCGATATGGGCAAAGCCCTCTCGATGGTCGCCGACCAGCTCAAAATCCCCCCAATGACCGACCGTGCCCTGCCGCCGGTGCTGGTGCTGATCTCCGACGGCCAGCC
Source organism: Chloroflexota bacterium (assembly GCA_019873725.1). GTDB lineage: Bacteria > Chloroflexota > Anaerolineae > B4-G1 > SLSP01 > DSWT01. Next base: position 30,091 of record JAIOAS010000013.1, read on the forward strand.
GACCGACAGCTTCGAGAAGGGCTTGCAGAAGTTGATGGACGAGCCGTGGGGCAAGAAGGCTGTGCGCATCGCCATCGCCATCGGCAAGGACGCCGATCATGCCGTGCTGCAAAAGTTCATCGGTCATAATGAGATCAAGCCTTTGCAAGCCAATAACCCCGAGGCGCTGGTCAACTATATCAAGTGGGTGTCCACAGCGGTGCTGAAGTCGGCTTCGTCGCCGGCCAGCCAGGCTGCCGCGGCTACACCCGCGGGCGCGACCACGCCGCCGCCGATTCCCGTCGCTGCTCCATCCGCAACGCCTGGAGCTGCCGCCACGCCGGCAGCCCAACCGGTGACGGTGCCGGCAGCTTCGAATATCCCGATTCCTGCCGTACCCCCGCCCCTTGACGATTCGAATATCACCGCTGACGACGTCTGGTAAGCCGGCCCGATCAACCATAAGGAGCTACTATGGGAAAAACACCGCAGTGGCCCGCCGGTGCCTGGCGCGTTGTCGGGCGGTCGGTTCAGGGAGCTTCGCATGCGCGTGGGGGCGTGCCCAACCAGGACGCGATCCAGTGGTTCCCTGAGTCCGGCGTAGGTCCGCCGCTGATCCTTTCTGTGTCCGACGGGCATGGCAGCCCCCGCAACTTTCGCAGCGATGTGGGCGCGCAATTCGCCGTCGCAGAAGTGACGAATTTGATGCGCGAGTTGTTGTTGGCAGGACAGCCCGATCCGGCTAAGCTGTCGACGATCAAACGTACTGCGGAAGAACGTCTGCCGCGTGAGATCGTCCGACGCTGGCGCGCGGCTGTAGACCGGCATCTCGCGGACAACCCGATCACCGAAGCGGAGCTGGAGATGCTGGAGAAGCGGCGTGACCCCAAAGCACGGCGGGCCATCGAAAAGGACCCCCATATTGCCTACGGCGCAACGCTCTTGAGTGTGTTGATCACCTCCGGCTTTATCCTGTACCTGCAACTGGGCGATGGCGATATCCTGACCGTGGCGGACAACGGCGAGGTCACGCGCCCGATGACCCGCGATCCCCGTCTTATGGCGAATGAAACGACGTCGTTGTGTATGGACGAAGCCTGGCGTGAGGTGCAAATCAAGTTCCAGGCGCTCTATGGCCCGCATCCGGCGTTGGTTTTGCTTTCCACCGACGGGTATGCCAATTCGTTCGTCAACGATGCTGCTTTCCTCAAGGTTGGTTCCGACATCCTGGACATTCTGCGCACCGATGGCCTTGAGAGCGTGGAACAAAACCTCAGCGGTTGGTTGCAAGATGCCTCGGCAGCCGGGAGCGGCGACGACATCACGATGGGCATTGTGTTCCCGGAGGCTATTCTGTCTGTGCCCGCGCCTGCACCGGCCCCTGTCGTGCAGCCGCCGAAACCACGCCGTAGCCGTTCGCGGACGACGACACCATCGAGGCCGGCTGTGGCGCCAAAGACCGCATCTCAACCACTCCCTGAGAAACCACAACCCTCCGCTTCATCCGCAGAAGCTGCGCCACCGCAGGAACCCGTGTCTGCCGAAAAGGCGTCTCAGGATGCGGTCACGGACAAAGCACCGGCTCAAGATCGGCCCGCTGTGCCGTCTGTGGCGGCGACGCCTGCAGAACCTGTCGTGGAGAAGCCCGAATCTGTACTGACAGCATCAACGTCGGATGTCCGGCCTGCCGAGTCGCCGGCCAGGCCCAGGATTGAACTCATCAAGAATGAGGATCGCCCGCGCGAACCGAGTAAAAAGCTACCGGACATCTTTTACGATGACTGAGGGGCCTGGTGCCCCTACCGTGCGTTGCCTGCTGGGTTGCGTGCTGTACATTGCGTGAACGTCGCTCACGTAGGATGCAGCACGCAACCTGTTTTATGCGAATCGCGCACTATAATGAATATTTTCATCATCAGATGAAGCAGATGGAGCAGATTACACTGCCGATAGAACACAAATCTGCTAAATCTGCTGACAGGTTTGTGGCATAACGGTTGTGAATAACGAAGCCCGGCTCAAACTCCGCGAAATTGTGGATACTTATGGTCACAGCGTCGTGAATGATTCACGACGCTGTAAGGCGCTGCTTCTCGACTTGTGCGGGCAATATCGCCGCGAAATCTTCGTGCTCAACGCGGCGCAGGAAGAGCACGTGGCCAACGATTTGCAGGACATCAAAGGCGGCATACCCCTGCCGGTGCTGGTCGCGCAGCTTACCCGGCGGCTGGTGGACAATCGCGCGCTCGCCGAGGATGCTGCGCGTTGGGCCGTGGAAGCGTGGGCCTACGCGCTGCGCCTGACCGATGCAGAACCTGCGCCGGTCGGCGAATCCACACCAGAGTCAGTGACCCCGCCGCCACTGCCTGTGACGCCTCCCCCGTTGCCCACCACACAGACCCAGCCGATTGTGGATCAAATCTCCCGCCCGGCGCCTCGTCCGGCGGATGCTGCGCCACCCAAGCCGGCGCAACAAACATTTGCTTCCACCCGCACCATCGAAGTGTATGGCCGTTCGCGCCGCGGGCCCAATGCGAAATGGCAGAAGCTCGGTTCCACACCCGGCAGCGTGGCCCTGCCGCCCAATTACGTACTGGGATTGCGTTTCTTTCACTATAAGCTGGACGAACTGGGCACCTGGATCAAGGAAATTCTCCATCCCGATGATGTGGTCTCGTTGGACCTGAACGGCCCTATCGACGATGCGGGTATGGCTGCCCTGCGCGCTTTCCCCAACCTGACCTATCTTGAAGTGGACACCGCCGAGCGCGTGACCAATGCCGGGCTGGCGTTTTTGGTGAGCCTATCCAAACTGACCACGCTCCATTTCCCGTGGGCCACCGGGATCACCGATGAGGGGCTGGCCTACCTGCGTGCCTTGCCGGAACTGGCCGGGCTCTTACTGCACTGGGCGGGCGTCTCTGATGCGGCGTTGCGCTACCTCGAATCGCTGAATAAACTCGAAGTGCTGGAGCTGCGCGAGTGCAAGCACATCACCGGTTCCGGCCTGTTGCATCTGCGAGCTTCACCCAACCTTGTCACGCTCGATGTGGCCGGCGCATCCAGGTTCAACGACACGGGGGTGCAAGCCATCGGCCTGTGCACCGGTTTGAGTAAAGTCGATCTCTCGCGCTGTCCGCAAATCACGCGGCAAGGCCTCGTTTACCTGCGCAACCTGCTCAATCTGACCTACCTCGATCTTTCCGGTAATCCGCTGGTCGATGACAAAGGCATCGCGCCCCTGTGCGATTTGCCGCGCCTCTCCACGCTCAACCTTGCCCGCACGGCCATCACCGACATCGGCCTCAGCCACATCGGCGACATGCCTGCTCTGCTCTATCTTGATCTCTCGAACTGCGAGCGCATCACCGACCGGGGGCTGTCACACCTGCGCCGTCTCAAGAAGCTGGCTTACCTCAATGTCAGCGGATGCAAACGCCTCACCCAGAATGGGATTAGCAGGCTTGTTCGGTCAGGATTGTTTATTATGCAGTGAAAGCGTAATGAGCTTTCAAACCAAAAATTACAGGCTAAGGTGGATTATATGAGTTTGCCTATCTTTACTTCACCCAAAAAGATTCAGGATCACTTTGATCCCACAGCCGATATTGTGCTTTATCATGGCGATGTCAATGATTTTGTTACCACGGTTCCTGATAAATCAGTTGCTTTGATCATTACTTCCCCACCTTATAACTTGGGCAAAGAATATGAAAATCGCGTTTCCATTGAAGAATATCTGGGTATGCAAACACAAGTTATTGCTGAGTTATATCGAGTGCTGAGCGACAAAGGCAGTATCTGCTGGCAAGTGGGTAATTTTGTCGACGAAGGCGAAGTCTATCCATTGGATATTCTTTATTACGGCATTTTCAAGAAGCTTGGCCTGCGTTTGCGGAATCGCATCATTTGGCACTTTGATCACGGATTACACGCATCCAAACGTTTTTCCGGTCGGTATGAAACGCTGTTGTGGTTTACCAAAACCGATGATTACCTCTTCAATCTGGATGCGGTTCGTGTGCCTTCCAAATATCCGGGCAAACGACACTATAAGGGTCCCAAAAAGGGCGAGCTATCTGGCAACCCATTGGGCAAAAACCCTTCCGACGTTTGGGAGTTTCTTGTCCAGGAGTGGGAAAGCGCTTTTTGGGATATTCCTAATGTGAAATCGAACCACCCAGAAAAGACGATTCATCCCTGTCAATATCCTATTGCTTTGATTGAGAGATGTGTTCTGGCATTGACTGGTGAGGGAGATTGGGTGTTTGATCCTTATGCGGGCGTTGGGACATCCCTGGTTGCTGGAATCATGCATAATCGCCGTGTTATGGGAAGTGAACAAGAGGAGAAATACGTAGACATTGCTCGTGAGCGTCTGCTTGCATACTTCAACGGTGTATTACCTTATCGCCCATTGACCAAGCCTGTCTACCGACCGACGGGCAGGGAGAAAGTTGCTCAGGTGCCAGAAGAGTGGCAAAGTTCTGCTCAACAACGATTGCTAGAAAAGCAGGAACAATATTCATGAAAATAGTAGGCGAATACTCATTTAACGGCGGTAGTACAGTCATTGGCACACAATTCCCGGCAGAGCTGGCTGAAGTGAAGCAGTTGATTGCCTCAATTGACAGTGAACAATGCAAAACCAAGATCAGTCGGGAAAAAACCATGCCGGGCAAAAAGCTATACAGCCCAAGAGCACTTAACAAGGCTTTTAAGACGGCATTCGCGGGAAAAAATTGGGTGACATATAGGATTCCGTGTACATATCCTACGGCGTATTATTCCTCCGATTATCAACCCGATGCTTCAGTATCAGGAGCTTTCCGCGAGATAGATTTTGTCAAGAATCGCGTAGGTGTAGAAGTGCAGTTTGGAAAATATGCCTTTATGGTTTACAACGTTTGTGCCAAAATGACTATCTTTCATAACTCTGATGTGATTGACGTTGGTATTGAGATTGTCCCCATCAAAGCTTTTGCGGATGAAATGTCTACCGGTGTGTCCTATTTCGAGCAGATCGTATGGGATTTGGAGAAACGTGGTGTCGCAGATATCGACATTCCTGTATTGATCCTGGGTATCAGTCATACATAATCGAGATCGTTTGTTGAGGTCCTGTTATGCACCCCGTACCACGCCGTCAGCTCCGCGAGATTGTTGCGCAGTACGGGGAATCCGTTCTGGAAGACCCGCGTCGCTGCCGGGCGTTGCTGCTGGATTTCTGTGGCTCGTACAAGGGCGAGGTCAATCTGTTGGTGATG
>JAIOAS010000014.1:0-21700 GCA_019873725.1 Chloroflexota bacterium
CCTCGTCACCGGGCTGAACCCGTGGCCCACGCGCCGTTACGTCGAACAGATCGGGCACGGTGTCCGCGCGATCACGCTCAACGGCATCTTTCTGCTCGAAGACGGCGAGGTTCATGAGGGTTTTTTCGTCGATCCGGCGGTGGCGCGCGCGGCGGTGGAGTTTATCATCGCGCGAGATTACGTCCCGATCGTTTACGGCGCGGACGGCGTCAGCCGCTATCTGCCCGTCGAGGGCGGCATGGACGAGGTGACGAAGCTCGTTGCAGAGCGCCCGTACCAGCCTTATCGGGCCGTCGATGCCGTGGATGCGCTCTTTGCCGTGTGTCCGGCGCAGGTCTCGGTGTGTGATAGCGACGCGCGCGTGGCGGCGTTGCAACCGTCCCTGGCAGCGGCCTTCGGCGACCGCGCTTACGTTGTCCACGTGCCGGGCCGCCGCGCCTGGGTCGAGGTCAACCACCCGGAGGCGCGCAAGGATGTGGCGCTGCTGGCGCTGGCATCGCGCCTGGGCATCGCCGCCGATGAGATTGTCTACTTTGGTGACAGTCTTAACGACCTCGTCGTCTTCCGGGCGCTGCCCCATTGTGTGGCGGTGGACAACGCCCGCCCGCCGGTCAAGGAATTGGCATGGCGGATCGCACCCTCGAACAACGAGGACGGCGTCGCGCGGATGCTGGCCGAATTGTTCGCGTTATGAACCGCGTTGTTTCGTTGGATGACGGTGTCGTCATGGTCGTCACCGACCTGCACGGCGATTGGCCGCTCTACGAACGCTACCGCGACATCTTCCTGGCGTTGCGAGAACGCCATCTGGTGGATACCCTGGTGCTGGCCGGGGATTTCATCCACAGCGAAGGGCCACCGGAGACGGATCGTTCGCTCGACATCGTCCTCGATTTGATGGCGTTGCGCCAAACGCTCGGCCCGCGCCTGGTGGTGCTGCTCGGCAACCACGAAATGGCGCACCTCTATGCCGTCGTCCTCTCCAAAGGCGACTTCACCTACACACCGCGCTTTGAGGCGGCGCTGGGCCAACACCGCGATGCCGTGCTGGCGTTCTTCGACGGTCTGCCGTTCTTCGTGCGCACGCGCGCGGGCGTGGCGATCTGTCACGCAGGCGCTTTTCCGCAGGCGTGCGACCGCAAGGCGATGGCACGCTTGTTCGCTTTCTCCCACCGCGATGTGTGGGCGCGCGGCGCGGCGCGTGCGCCGTTGCCGTATCGTGAACCGTTGCGCCGCCGTGTCGGCGAGCTATCCGCTGCGCCTTACGCAGACCTCGTGCGCGACTATCTCGGCATCACCGACCCCCACGACCCTCACTATGACGATTATCTTATCAGCCAGTTTGCGATGGCGGAACCGGATTTCGATCTGCTGTGGGCGGCTTTTACTGAGAGCAACGAGTTGCAGTATGGCGAAGTGGCCTACAGCGGGTACGTCGAGGCGCTGTTGTACCACCTCTCCGCGGACTACACACCGCAATCTGTGTTGGTGGTGGGGCATGTCGGTTGCCGAAACGGGTATCGTGTGACCGCCGGAGGACGACAACTGCGCCTGGCCAGCGGCATCCACGCGTATCCCTACGAGTCGGCGCGGTATCTGCTGTTCGACGCCGGGAAGCCGGTCGAAAACATCAGGGCGCTGCTACCGGGGATGGGGAGCGTGTTCGCGCATTGACAAATATGGTACTTTGTTGTCGCATATCTGTAGACCATAAGAAGCACAGAGGTGTACTATGGAATTCATTACTGTGCGCGATCTCAGAATTCGCTCGGCAGAGATATGGGAAAAATTGCGCGAACAGGGCGAGTTGGTATTGACGAACAACGGAAAACCAATAGCGATCCTCAGCGACGTCGAGCAGAATTCTGTTGAAGAAGTTTTGACGCTGTTGCGCCGCGCGCGTGCGCAGGCAGCCGTTTCGCGGTTACGCCAGACAGCGACGCAGACCGGGGTGGACCGCCTCTCGCTCGATGACATGAACGCGGAAATCGCGGCTGTAAGAACAGCGAATGTGCCCATTGTATGATCGTTGTCGTTGATACCAACGTGCTGGTCTCCGGTTTGCTGTCTGCCTTTGGGCCGCCGAGCCGGATTCTCGACCTGCTCTTGACCGGCGACTTGCAACTGGCGTATGATGACCGTATTCGCATTGAATACCATCAGGTGCTGGCGTGCCCCCGTTTTGGCTTCGACGCTAATGAGATCGCTAAAGTGTTGGATTACCTGTTTGGCAACGGCATCGCAGTGACAGCCCGCCCGCTTGCTGTTGGTCTTTCTGACTTTTCCGATGCCCCGTTCCTGGAGGTTGCTGTTGAATTATCGGTTCCGTTGATTACCGGCAACGTCAAGCATTTCCCTGAACCGCAACGCTATAGTGTATCCATCTTTTCGCCAGTGGACTTTTTGACCTGGTGGGCGACACGTAGCGTGTCAGATGCAGGGCGTGGCTGACAAAAATGCCCGCAGGATACGAAAACGCCGCCCTGAGTTTGGGCGGCGTTTTCGTGTGATTTGGTGCCCCCAACGGGATTCGAACCCATGTACCAGGCTTGAAAGGCCTGTGTCCTAGACCTGACTAGACGATGGGGGCGCACCCCAAAGATTGTAACATAAAGCATGAAGCTGTCAAGCATCTTCATTCGTCATCAGGGTTTTTTATCATTCTTGCTCCGAGGGGAACACCAGTTCCCCGTTTTAAGCGCATAAGACACGGATCTGGCGATCCGCGCGAAGCAAAAATAGGGAACTGTGACGAGAATGATAAAGCCCTGTTCGTCATTTGGCCTGGATATGGTAAAATAGACCTGTGACCGAGGAGCGTAAAACCCAAAAAGAACCACGCGAACCGATGGGCATCCTGGCCTGTCTTTCAGCCGGCTTTGATATCGTTGCACGTCATCCTACCATGATTATCTTGCCGTTGCTATTTGATCTGTTTTTATGGCTGGGGCCGCGTCTTTCGTTGGCACCTATCTTTGTGGAGGTGGGGCAATTCTGTAGCACTTATTCCTCGGTTCAGGAATCACCGGCGCTGCTGGTCGTCGATCAGCTCTTGCGGGCATTGGCGCAGATGTTCAACATCGGGATTGAACAGCTCCTGCACCTGGTCGCAGAGATGTCTGAAGCCGTAGCAACGCGCTACAATCTCTTTACGGCGCTGTCGCCGGGGCCTTTACTCGGTGCTCCCACGGTGATGGCGGCACGGTTCACGGTGGAACGTCCGATGGGCATGCGCCCGGAGATTGTGGTTGCGTCGCCGTTTGTAGCGTGCGCCTGGATTGTGCTCTTGAGCGTCGTGGGGCTGGGGATCAGCGCCCTGTATTTACGTGGGGTGGGGTGGCAGGTTATTGCCGAGACGGAGTCGGCACTTCCTGGCCCGCAGTCGATTTTGACGCTGTGGAAGCAATTTATCATCCTGGCGCTGACTTTGCTCTTCGTTCTGGGATCGTTGGGGTTCGTCGGGTTTTCTTTTGTCATGCTGATCGGCCTGCTTAATCGTGGTCTGGCCTATTTTGCCCTGACGCTTTCGTTTGCAGTGCTGGTGTTCGTGGCATTTCATTTTATCTTTGCGATTCCGGGAATGGTGCAATTGCGCCGTTCCCCGCTGTACGCGCTCCAGGAAAGCATCCTGCTCACGCGCGTGGATTTTGTCAATGTGTCTTTTTTGGTGCTGCTGATTTTGGTCATTACCCGGGGTCTCAACGTCGTGTGGCGGTTACCCGATCCGGCGACGTGGGCCACGTTGATCGGCATTGCCGGGCATGCCTTTGTCGGCACGGCATTGATCACTACCTTGTTTGTCTTTTATCAGGATCGGCTGAATTTCTTGCCAACGATGGAGAAGGCACGCGCGCCGCAGGAAATCCCGGCGCACTCATGATGGATGACTAAGTCCCAAATCGGGCCTGTCTACCGTCTACTTTATCACGTAGAAAGGAAACGCACTCATGGTTCCGAAAGCTAAAAATGATGTGAAATACGATGCCTCGACGATTCAAGTCCTGGAAGGACTGGAGGCCGTGCGCCGTCGCCCCGGCATGTACGTTGGCGGGACGGACGAGCATGCGCTGCATCACCTCGTCTACGAAGTGGTAGACAACTCGATTGACGAGGCGCTCATGGGAGCGTGTGATCATATTCGTGTCATCATCAACGCCGATTCCAGCGTATCGGTGATCGACAATGGACGTGGTATCCCGGTGGGTATCCATCCGGAGAAAGGAATATCGGCTTTGCAGTTGGTGCTGACGACGCTCCACGCCGGCGGCAAGTTTGGCAGTGGCGGCTATAAAGTCTCCGGCGGTCTGCACGGTGTCGGCGCTTCGGCCGTCAACGCGCTTTCGGAGTGGATGGAAGCGACGGTCAAATCCAACGACGGCAAAGTCTACCGCCAACGCTACGAACGCGGCATTCCTGTCACCGGCGTGGAGGTGATCGGTAAGTGTGACCCCCAAGATACCGGGACAACCGTCACCTTCCGCTTCGATCCTACGATCTTCAAGGATAAGGACCTGCAGTACCACTTCGAGACGCTCGCGCAGCGTTTCCGCGAGATGGCGTTTGTGACGCGAGGCGTCACCATCGACCTGATCGACAAACGCGAAACGCCCTTCCCGCGGCAGATGACGTTCTACTTCGAGGGGGGCATTCTTTCGTTCGTCAAACATCTCAATCGCAACCGAAAACCGCTCCATGATCCTATTTATGTGGAAAAGGAAATGGAGGGGATCACGGTGGAAGTCGCGTTGCAATATGCCGACAGCTTCAACGAGACGGTGCTGGCTTTTGCCAACACCATCAACACGGTCGACGGTGGCACGCACCTGACCGGTTTCCGCTCGGCGCTCACCCGCACGATCAACGACGTGGGACGCAAGCTATCGGTGCTCAAGGACAGCGATCCCAATCTTACTGGCGACGACGTTCGCGAGGGACTCACCGCCGTTGTCAGCGTGAAAGTGCCTGACCCGCAGTTCGAGAGCCAGACGAAGGTTAAATTGATGAACCCGGAGGTACGCTTCGCCGTCGAAGCGGCGACCGCCGAGGCCGTGGCCGAATTCTTCGAGACCGATCCCCGCGCGGCACGGCGCATCGTCGATAAGGGCCTTACCGCGTCCAAAGCGCGGGACGCTGCCCGTAAAGCGCGCGATCTGGTGATCCGCAAGAGCGCGCTGGAGAGCCTCACCCTGCCCGGCAAGCTCGCCGACTGCTCCAGCCGTGATCCCTCCAACAGCGAATTATTTATCGTTGAGGGTGAATCGGCCGGCGGTTCTGCCAAACAAGGACGCGACCGCCATTTCCAGGCCATCCTGCCACTGCGTGGAAAAATCCTCAACACCGAGCGCGCCGGCCTGAACAAAATCCTCGCCAACAAAGAGGTGCAGGCGCTTATCTCGGCGCTTGGCTGCGGCGTGAGCGACCAGTTTGACGTGAACAACCTGCGTTACAACCGTGTCATCATCATGACCGATGCCGACGTGGACGGCGCGCATATCACCACCCTGCTGCTGACCTTCTTCTTCCGCTATATGCAACCGCTCATCGACGAAGGCCATCTCTACATCGCGCAGCCGCCGCTCTACCTGGTCAAGTCGGGCAAGGACGCGCAGTATGCCTACAGCGATGCCGATCTGGAAAAGGTCCTGAAAGCCTTCGACGGGCACAAGGTGACATTGCAGCGTTACAAAGGTTTGGGCGAGATGAACCCGCAGCAGTTGTGGGATACTACGATGGACCCGGCGCAGCGCACGCTGGTACAAGTGACCATCGAGGACGCCGCCGAAGCCGACCAGGTCTTCTCCATGCTGATGGGCAGCGAAGTCCCGCCGCGCCGCCGCTTCATCCAATCCCACGCGCGCGAAGTGCAGAATCTGGACGTTTAAGATTGTGTAGGAGGTCGCACAATGACGATAACGTTAGATCGGATAACCTCGATTTTAACCGAGCCTTTTGTTCGCACGGGCGTATATGACAGCCCGGAAGAAGCCCTCAAGCACATCTTTCTCGATTACATCCAACGCCAGATCACCTGGGCGAACGTAGAACTGCGTCGTTACGAACAAAAGCACGGCAAAACATTTGAGGAATGGACGCAGGCCTTGTCCGGCCAGGCTACCATCGCTGACGAAGATGAATGGATGGAATGGGAAGCAACCAAAGACATGCTTGCTGGATGGCAGCAAATCAAGACGGAGATAGAGCAGCGTGTATAATGCCTTACTCCGGCTGCTGCAAAATTCGCCTGTCACTCAAAACCCGCAGATCGTCGAACTGATGATCTACGGTGAGAATGCTTTTCGCTTCAAAATCCGTGCGACGGTTGATCCCACGATCACCTTTCAAGTTTGGGTGAACTGCAATTCGCGTCATACGCGCTATGCCTATCAATTGTTCAGATATGGCAATACGTTGTTGCGTTGGGATAATGCGCCACACTATCCAGAGGTAGCAGGTTTCCCTCATCATCTTCACGACGCGCAAGACCAGATATATCCCACTGCTTTATCAGGCAATCCAGAGGAAGACTTACCGGTGGTACTGACTGAGATTGCTCGTTATCTTTCCGCCGAGTATGCGGATATATTGGGGGAAACATAAGTGACAATACCTACGGGCGAAGAACGCAAAGTTGCTCTGTCGAAAGGCGCTGCGATTGACGGCGCGCCTATCGCCTACATCGTGACGTTGGCAGCCGTCGTCGCCGTGCTGACGATGATCCCGATTCCGATCACCTTCGTCCTTGGAACGGGCAAGAACTTCCCTATGAGCCAGGGCATCTACCCCTTGATGGGGTGGCTGCTCGGCCCACTGGCGGGTGCGCTCGCCAACGGCATCGGCGCGCTGGTGGGCCTGACGATCAACCCGCAGAACACCAGCTCGCTGCTCGCGTCGCTCCTCGGTGCAGTGATGGGCGGGCTGGCGGCCGGCTCGATGCGGCGCGAGGGGCGTCGCCGCCACTGGTGGCTGCCGCTGACCGCTGTGTTCGTCGTTTTCTACGGGCTTTATGCCGGGCGCGCGGTGTTCGTCAACCGGGCCGTGTGGTGGCACGTCCTGCTCGGCTCGTTCATCAACTGGTCGGCGCTGCTGCTCTTTGTGCTGCCCACCCGCACCTTCTTCGCCCGCCTGCTGGCGGACGCCAACCCGCGGTGCGTCGCCGTGGGCCTGTTCGGCGGCACGTGGATGATCGCCGGGCTGGTGCACCTGAGCACCGGCTGGATCGTTTACTGGTTGATGAACTGGCCCAACACCTTGTGGTTGGCCTTTGCGGCAACGGCTCCCTTCGAGCACATCGCGCGCTGCATCATCGGGACGGTGATCGGCGTGGGCGTCATCTCCGGGTTGCGGGCGATTGGGTTGGTGAAGCCGGCTGAGGCGGTGTATTGAGCAGAGGTGACTATGGAGACAGAAGAACGGCTCCCTCCCATTCATCCGGGTGAGGTTTTATGGGAAGACTTTATGCAGCCCCTGGGATTGAGTCAATACCGGCTGGCGAAAGATATTGGCGTGCCGACCTTGCGCATCAGTCAAATTGTGCGTGGACAGCGCGCGATCACGCCAGATACGGCGCTGCGTCTGGCGCGTTATTTCGGCACCAGCGCCGTGGTCTGGACGCGCTTACAGGCGCGCTATGATCTCGAAGTCGCGGAACGTCAAATCGGGCCGCAGATCATGCGCGAAGTCAAGGTATTGGCGCGGCCCAACGATACTCCCGTATTGACTCCGGCTTGATCCAAGAGAAATCTTGAATGACAACTCTCACAAGTTGCCCATATTCCGGCCTCGCTGACCTGCAATCCATGCTCGATCTATTGGTCGCCGTCAGGCCTGCCGAACGCATCGCGGGTTATCCTAGCGCGGTCGATTTACGCGAATTGCTCGCCCTGCCCGCCGTGCGAGATAACACCCGCTTGTGGTTCAACGCCGATGAGCGGCTGGTCGGATTCGCCCTTGTGGATCATTACAACAATCTGTGTTTTGAGTCCGACGATCCCGGCATCGAGGCGGAGATCGTGGACTGGGGCGTGCAGTGCATCCGCCGCGCTATGGAGGCAACTGGCGAGGAACTGACGCTGGACGCGAGTTGCCGCGCCGACGACACCGAGCGCCTTGCCTTGCTGGAACGGCACGGCTTTACCCGGGAACCGCTGTGTTCGGTGTCCATGGTTCGCTCGCTTCACGAGCCGATTCCCACGCCGCAGCTACCGGCGGGTTTCGGCATCCGTCACGTGACCGGCGAGCACGAAGTCGAGGCCCTGGTCGCACTCCACCGTGCGGCCTTCGGCACCGAGAATATGACCGTCGAAGAGCGGCTGGCGATGATGCGCACTCCGGAATACGACGCGGAGTTGGACCTGGTCGCTGTCGCGCCAGACGGACGGCTCGCCGCTTACTGCATGGTTTCGATCAGCCAGGAGGAAAACGCGCAAACCGGCCGCAATGAAGGCTACACCGATCCGGTAGCGACGCATCCCGATTTTCAACGGCGTGGGCTGGCGAAGGCGCTGCTGCTCGCCGGATTGCGCGCGTTGCAGCAGCGCGGCATAGACACGGCCTGCCTCGGCACGAGCAGCGACAATATGGCGATGCAGCGAACGGCCCAGGCAGCCGGCTTCCGCGTGCAGTCCACGACGTTCTGGTTCTCCAAGCCGGTGTCGTAAGATTGTGCAGTTGGTCAATTTTTGGAACACGGATGCACACGGAAAACACGGATTTCTTTTTTAAGGGGAAAAAATCCGTAGAATCCGTGAAATCCGTGTACCATTCTCCGATTGGTGATTGCCAGTTCGTTCCGCATAATGAGCGAAAGTAACGTGATTGACACCTTCCCCGCCTTTTTAACCTTCTGGGAAAAAGCGCAGTACCTCCCCCTGGATGCGCAAATCGAAGGGTGGGCCTCTGATTATCTGGCGCAATGGCCTGAACTGCTGGAAAAGCAAATCCACGCCTATGCTGAAGATGGCGACGATTGGCGTGTTGTTGCCCTAGAGCACGTGGCTCCCTTCTGGGCGGAACGCTTGCCGACGATGCGTCGCGCGCACGAGAACCTGCTGCGAGTCTGTACGCCGGTCTACGAACGGGCGCAGGCGACCTTGGGGTTCGACCAGCCGCTCATCTTTGTGATCTACGTCGGCGTCGGCTGCGGCGCGGGGTGGGCGACGACGTATCAGGACAACGCCGCGATCCTCTGCGGCCTGGAGAACATCGCCGAGGAGGGGTGGGATGACGCCGCCGTGTTGCGCGGGATGATCGCGCACGAGATCGGGCATCTCTGGCATTTCGAGCATCGCGCATGGGCCGGTCTCACGCCGGGCAAAGGGCCGTGGTGGGATTTGTACTCGGAAGGGCTGGCGCAACGCTGCGAACATATCATCGCCGGTCAAGAAAGCTGGCACATGGCGGCAAAAGACGCCGATTGGGCGCAGTGGTGTGAGCAAGAGAAGTCGTGGCTGGCCCATGAATTTCTGCGCGTGGTCGAGGCTGGTGAGGACGTCCGGCCTTTCTTCGGCTCCTGGTTTGCGATTCGTGGACATAAGCAAACAGGCTACTTCCTCGGCTGCGAAGTCGTCCGACGGTTGGCGGCGCAGAAGTCGCTACGGGAGATCGCGCTGCTGGAGGACATAGAAGCCGTGTTTTCTGATGCGCTCAGGGTGATCGCCGCCGATGACGACTGATCGCAGTGTCCCCCTCGTCACCCTCGACACCGTATCCTACATCTACCCTCGCGCGGAAAAACCGGCGTTGCACGACATCACGCTCGACATCGGCAGGGGTGAATTCCTGGGGCTGATCGGTCCGACCGGCGCGGGGAAGACGACGCTCTGCCTGAGCCTCAGCGGGATCGTGCCGCAGTTTTACGGCGGGCGCTTTTTCGGTCGCATCACGGTCGCCGGGCTGGACACGTTGGAGCACCCGGTCAGCCGCCTGGCGCGGCACGTCGGCGCGGTCTTCGAGGACCCGGAGACGCAGATCACCGCCACGTCGGTCGAAAACGAGATCGCCTTCGCGCTGGAAAACCTCAACGTGCCCCGTGAGGAGATGCTGGTTCGCATCCCCCGCGCATTGGAAGCCGCCCGCCTCGAAGGGACCGCCAAAAAACATCCCCGCGAACTCTCCGGCGGGCAGAAGCAGCGATTGGCGATTGCCGCCGCCTTGGCCGTGCAGCCCGATCTTCTCGTGCTCGACGAACCGACCTCGCAGCTCGATCCGATGGGCGCGCAGGAAGTCTTCGCCACGGTCCGCGAGTTGAACAAAACGCTCGGCATCACCGTGGTGATGGCGAGCCACGCCGCCGAGGAACTCGCCGAGTACGCCGACCGCCTGGCGCTGCTGGTCGATGGCGCGCTCGTCGCCGTGGGCGCGCCTGACGATTTGTACGCGCAGGTGGATTACCTGGAACGATGCCACGTCCGCCCGCCGCAGGTTGCGCAGACCTTCGCGCGTATGCGGCAAGCCGGCGTTCTTGTCCCTGCGATTCCCGTCCGTCTGGCGGAAGGGCGCACGGCATTAAAGGCGACCGCACACTCCTATGCGGTGCAAGCGCCCTCCATTCCCCCTGTGACGACGGTGAAACGGGACCCGCCCCTGCTTTCGGCCCGCAATCTCACCCACGTTTACGGCAACGGGACGGTAGCACTGCGCGACATCTCGCTCGACGTGCAGGCGGGTGAATACCTGCTCATCATCGGGCAGAACGGGGCGGGCAAGAGCACGCTGGCGAAGCACTTCTTGCGGCTGCTGCTCCCCACGTCCGGCGCGGTCTTCGTGGACAATACCGACACCCGCGATCTGACGACGAGCGCGTTGGCGAAGCGCATCGGCTACGTAGCGCAGAACCCCGACAGCCAGATTTTCAACGCCACGGTTGAGGCCGAAGTCGCCTTCGCGCTGAAGAACCTCAACTACGACGCAGCAGACATCAGAACGCGCGTCGAAGAGAGCCTGACGGCGCTTGGCCTGTGGGAACGGCGCGCGGCGCATCCCCTGGCGCTGCCCAAGGGCGACCGCGCGCGGGTGGTCATCGCCGCGATGCTGGCGATGCGGCCCGACGTCGTCATCTTCGACGAGCCGACGACGGGGCAGGATTACCGGGGCGCGCGCGCGATCCTCGACATCAGCCAGCAGTTGCACACGGCAGGCAAGACCGTCGTCGTCATCACGCATCACCTCTACCTGATGCCGGACTACGCCGAGCGTGTTGTCGTGATGGGCCAGGGCGCGCTGCTGCTGGATGCGCCAATCCGCGAGGCATACCACGCGGTCGATGTGCTGGCAGCGACCCACATCGTCCCGCCGCAGGCCGTCCTGCTCGCCCGCGCCCTGGCGGAGGAATACCATGCCGACTTCCCATTGCTGACGCCTGAAGAAGTTGCAGCTTGCTTTGAGAAGGATGTTTACCACGGAGACACAGAGGACACAGAGATTTTTTAGTATTTTCTTCGTGCTCTCTGTGTCTCTGTGGTTATTTTCGAGGGAGCGATATGAGCGCGCTGACATTGCACACGGTTGAACGCGATTCGTTTTTCACATGGCTGGACTTCCGCTCCAAGCTGGCGTTGATGGGAGCCATCACGCTGGTCGCGTTCGTGTGGGAGAGTCCAGTGTTGGGCGGATTACTGGCGCTGGCGTTGGCGCTGATGTGTCTGGCGGTGGGCGTCAAATTCAGCTATATCCGCACGGTTGTTATTTTGCTGCTGCCCTTTGCCGCGTTTATGATTTTGATGCAGGGCTTTCTGGGTGCAGACCTCGTCCGCGCACGGCTGGACCGTGAGGCATTGACGCCCATGTTCACGTTCCCCGCATCGTGGCCGCTCATCGGCGGCGGGATGATGACGTGGGAAGGCGTGCTGTACGCGCTCAACGTCGTCTTCAAAACGCTGACGATGATCCTGGTGTTGCCGTTGGGCCTCTTCACCACCGACGTCAACGCGATGGTGATCGGCATGGTCAAAGCGCACATTCCGTATAAAATAGCCTTTATCTTCTCTTCGACGCTGCGTTTTTTCCCGTTGCTGTTCGAAGAAGTCCAGACGATCATCGAGGCGCAGCGGTTGAGAGGACTGGCGTTCGAGACGATGGGGGCGCTCAAGCGTCTGCGCGTCTACGCCAAAATCGCCGTCCCCCTCATCCTGGGCGCGCTGGTCAAGTCGCAGATGCTCGACATCGTCCTGCAATCCAAGGCGTTCACCGGCAGCCCGCAGCGCACGTACCTGCACGAGACGCGCCTCTGCGCCGCGGATTATGCTGTGATGGTTGGCGCTGTCCTGTTCATCATCACCGCCGCCGTTGCCTATTTCGGCTGGGGCGTGGGGAAATTTGCAGGATTGCGGATTTGGTGATTGGTTGATTTTTGCCATTTGAAGGAGTGTAACCGAATCTGCGATGCAGCCCCGATAATGAAAATGATTGCAGGACTATTCGACTAACGACTATAAGACTATCTTCAGAGGATGCCTATGAATCTCGAATTTACGCTCAATGGCGCGAGCATTTCTTTGCCGGATATTCCTGAGGACATGCTCCTGGTGGATGTGTTGCGCTCGACGCTCGGACTGACGGGGACGAAGCGCGGCTGTGAGACGGGCACGTGCGGCGCGTGCTCGGTGCTGGTGGACGACAAACTGACCAAGTCGTGCCGCACGCCGATAGCGAAGGTTGCCGGGCGTACTGTCACCACCATCGAAGGCATCCACGCCCCCGACGGCGGTCTCAGCGACCTGCAACAGGCGTTCCTGGAATGTGGCGCGGTGCAATGCGGCTACTGCACGCCGGGCATGGTCATCGCCGCCGAGGCGCTGCTGCGCGCCAACCCCAACCCCACCCGCGACGAAATCCGCCGCGCCATCTCCCCCAACCTTTGTCGCTGCACCGGCTACCAGCAGATTGTGGATGCGGTGGAGCTGACGGCGAAGCGGAGAATGGCAAATGGCGAATGGCAAATGGCGAGCGGCGAACCCCAAAATCCAAAATCCAAAATCCAAAATCTAAAATACGTAGGCAATCCCAAAGTGCAGAACGTGGATGGGCCGGACAAGGTTTCGGGGCGGGCGAAGTACGTGGGGGATATGCGCGTGGCGGGGATGCTCTACGCAAAAGTGCTGCGTAGCCCGCTGCCGCACGCACGCATCGTCAAACTGGACACTGGCCCGGCGCTGGCCGTTCCCGGCGTCAAGGCCGTCATCACCCAGGCGGATTTTGTGGATCATGGCAACTTCGGTTGGCCGGTGAAGGACGAATACGTACTGGCTTACGGCAAAGTGCGTTACGTGGGCGAAGGCATTGCGGCAGTGGCGGCGGAAACCGAAGCAGCGGCGCAGGCGGGGATTGACGCCATCCTGCTCGAACTCGAACCGCTGCCGGTGGTGAGCGATATGACCCGTGCGTTGGACCCCGACGCTCCTATCATCCCCGACCGCCCTTCGACGCTGACAGCGGGCGGCCTGGGCGAAGGCAACCTCTGCGACCGGCACATCGTCCGCAACGGCGATCCTGCGCCGATTCTTGCCGAATGTCCGGTCATCTTGGACGAACTCTACACCTTCCCCCACCAGGAACACGCCTACCTCGAAACCGAGGGCGTGCTGGCAATCCCCGAACCCGACGGCGGTGTGACGCTTTACGCCAACAACCAAAGTCCCTTCATCAACCGCGATACGACCGCGATGGTGCTTGGCCTGCCCACGACGCTGGTACGTGTGATCCAGCCGCCGGTCGGCGGGGCGTTTGGCGGCAAGGATGACATCCTTTACCAGACCACTGCGCAGGCCGCCAAACTGGCACTGCTCACCGGAAAGCCTGTGCGTCTGGTGCTCTCGCGGGCTGAGTCTATGGCTGCATCGTATAAGCGCCAGGCATCGCAGATTCGCCTCATCCTCGGCGCGGATGCCGATGGTACGCTGCAAGCTGCCAAAGTCGAGCTGCTGATGGACAGCGGCGCCTATGCCTCGATGACGCCGCTGGCCTCGTGGCGCGCGACGATGCATGCGGCAGGCGCATATCGCTACCGCGCCGTCCACGTGGATACCACCGCCGTCTACACCAACAACGGCTTCTCCGGCGCCTTCCGGGGCTTTGGCAACATCCAGGCTGCCGCCGCTGCGGAGATGGCGATTGATGAGCTGGCGTACCGGCTGGGACGCGATCCGCTGGACTTCCGCCTGCAAAACTGCCTGCGCGAGGGTGACCGCACGATGACAGGTGATCCGATTGAGCACGAGGTGGGACTGACGGCCTGCCTGGAGCGGGTACGTGAAGCATCGGAATGGGACCGCAAGCGCGCGGCCTACGCGCAGCAGCCCGCGGACGCCATCCGCCGCAAGGGGCTGGGCGTGGCCTGCTACTTCCACGGCAGCGGCCTGGGCGGCGAAGGCCACGATTTCGCCGTCTCCACGCTCGCGGTCGACCCGGATGACGGCATCACGCTCACCTCCGGCCTTACCGACTACGGGCAGGGCAGCCGCACCGTCTTCAGCCTGCTGGCGGCGGAAATCCTGGGCGTGGAGCTGCGCAGGATTCGCATGGTGCGCCCCGACACGCACACCGCGGTCGACTCCGGGCCGACGGTGGCCTCGCGCGCGTCCATTGTGGGGGGCAATGCTGTGCGCGTGGCAGCGGAAAAGCTGTTACATCAGCTCAACCTTGCGGCAGCCGACGCGCTGCAGTGCGCGCCGGAACAACTCGTGCGCGACGGCGAGAACTTCATCGGCCCCGACGAGGAGCCGCTGACCTTCTCGGCGGTGACGGCGCACGCCCGTGCGATGGGCTTGCCGCTCTCGGCAGAGGGGCGCTGGGAGATTCGACCGATCCATTGGGATTTCCAGAGAGGCACCGGTGAGCCGTACTTCTGTTACGTCTTCGGCGCGCTCGTGGCCGAGGTAGAGGTGAACACGCGGACGGGGAAAATCGTCGTTTCCGGGCTATGGGCGGCGCACGACGCGGGGCGGATTCTCTATCCCGCCGGCGCATTGGGACAACTGTACGGCGGCGTGGTGCAGGGCCTGGGCTACGCGCTCACGGAGCACTTCCGCTACGAAAATGCTATCCCCCAAACGCTGGAATTCAACACCTACCGCATCCCGCGCGCCACCGACGCGCCGGACATCGACGCGGCGTACATCCAGACCACCCTGCGTGAAGGCCCGTTCGGTGCGAAGAACCTGGCGGAGCCGGTGATGGTCGGCGCGGCCCCGGCGATTGCCAACGCCGTCTTCCAGGCAACGGGGCAGCGGGTGCGGGCGCTGCCGGTATCCATCAAGACCGATTAACGACTGGCGATCCAGGCTTCACGCAGCCAGTCCCGCACCTCATCATCGATGGCGGCGCGGGCATATAGTTCGAGGTGAGGGGGGAAGCGGCCCGCCGATGGCTTCACGCACCGCTGCGAAGCCGTTGCCTGGATACCGGCCGGTGAAAAATGCTTCTGGCGTCATTTCTGTTGAAGTCAGTACCTTGTTCTCATTGACTTGTCGGTATTTTGATTGTATGGTTAAATATATACCTGGCAAGGTAGCTATTCACAGGAAAGGGGGAAACCGAATGAGAACGTTAAGATGGATCAATAGCTTTGCTTTGCTGATGCTTTTGCCGTTGTTCTTTGGCCCGGGACCTACTGTCGCCGCTGGGACCGCAGCGCCGGACGCGCCTCAGGCGCGCACAGCTCCGCTCATTATCGACCACACCTCTACCGACATCACCGCCGTCCCGCAGGAATGGATCGAGGAGGCCAAGCGTGTGTTGCACATTGGTTACGGCCATACATCACACGGCAGCCAGCTCACCGATGGGATGAGCGGGCTGATCGGTTTTGCTAACAATGGCGGCCGGGGTTTGGCTTTGCCGGACAATATCTTCGAATTTAGCCCTACCGGCAATCAGGGTGGCCTGTATCTGCATTACTTTGAAGGGGATGGTTACGGCGACGGGGATTTGGATCATGACGCGGGCTATTACCCCAATTGGGTTGATGAGACACGGGCGTATCTCGGTACCCCGGATCCTACCACTGGACGCGGGCAGAATCACCCGGAGATGAACGTCATTATGTGGTCGTGGTGCGGGCAGGCATCCGGCTACAGCGAGCAAGACATGATTGATCAGTATCTTGCGCCGATGACGCAACTGGAACTGGATTACCCCGGCATCACCTTTGTCTATATGACCGGTCATTCGGACGGCACCGGCGAGACGGGTAACCTGCACCTGCGCAATCAACAAATCCGTGATTACTGCATCGAAAACAACAAAGTGCTGTACGATTTCTATGACATTGAGCTGTACGATCCGGACGGGAATTACTACGGCGATAAGGACGTCAACGATAACTGCGATTACGATTCGGACGGCAACGGTTCACTCGACAAGAACTGGGCGTTGGATTGGCAAGCGGCGCATACCGAAGGGACGGATTGGTATGAATGTAGTTGCGCGCATAGCCAATCGTTGAACTGCAACCAGAAGGCGTATGCGGTGTGGGCGCTGTGGGCGCGCCTCGCCGGGTGGGATGGCGGGACCGGCGCGCTGGAAGCCGGCAAGACTGCCTCGCAGTCCGAGGCGACGCCGGGCGAAACCATCACCTACACCGTCACCATCCGGGCCAGCAGTACACCGCCGACCCAGACTGTGACGCTCAACGACGCGGTCCCCGCCGGACTGGCCTATGTCCCCGGCTCTCTCGCCGCGACTTCCGGCACTGTGAATGACGCCGCTGCGCCTGCGCTCACCTGGACGGGCCTGCTCACGCCCACGCCCGCCATCACCGTGACTTACGCCGTCACCGTCGCTACCACCGAATGGCGCAGCATCACCAACACTGCCGTTGTCGCCGTTGCGGGGCAGGAGCCGCTCACCCGCACGGCGACCGTGCAGATTGTCCGCCCTCCCGATTATCCCGATCTCACACCGTCGTTCAAGACCGTCTCCACGCCCTACGCCAATCACGGCGACCGTGTGACGTACACGGTGGGCATCCGCAACGCCACCGGGCCGCTGTCCCTCACCGCCGTAATGAGCGACGTGCTCCATCCTGGACTGGTCTACATCCCCGGTACCTTCACCGCCACATCCGGCGAGGTGGACGAAACGGCGGCGCCGTTGCTGCAATGGACGGGTGTGCTCTCGCCCTCATCTTCCATCACATTGACTTATGCCGGTGTTGTCACATACACTAAACCCGGCAGCACGGGCATCCTCCCGGCCTTTATCACCAACCAGGCTAACATCGCCGTACCGGGATATGCGGGTGTCACGCGCAGCGTCACGCTGAGGGTCAATATGCTTCGTATTTATTTGCCTTTGGTGTTGAAAGCGCAGTAAACGGTTGTCGATTCCTACATCGGTCGAGGAGCTTCACCGGCTCCTCGACTTATGTTTATGTCCGGTGGACGCTACCTTTGGCTGGCTTGCTTTCACTTTGCTGGTTGTCTACCTCCTCTCCTGCCGGAGTTTTCAAAGAATTGCGAAAAAAACGCCGACTTCCTTTGCGTTTTGCCAATATTTATGGTAAGATATTTGTATAGTTGACGCAGGAGGTCAGTATGACAACAACAGAGAGTGAACCGGTGCGAGCTGCTCGGCCCACACAGCGCGATACCAATCGCGCTGCCAGGCGTGGGGGTGGATTTGGCCCCTTATGGAATGCGTTCAAGAATATTGCCATTGTTTTCTCGTTCATCGTCAACTTCATTCTGGTGCTTGTTTTGCTGCTAGCGCCTGAGCCTGTGTTCATGGTCAAGAGCCAGGTGGCCGAACCCCTGTTGCTCGATCTGGACAGTGCCTTTGCCGCCCTGGGAGAAACGCACATCCGATCCACCGTCTATATCACCGATACGATGCCGGTCGTGTTCGACTTGCCGCTGGCGCAGGACACGAACGTTGTGTTGGTGGAAGCGGTGCCGCTCCAGGCGCCGGCGACGTTTGTTTTACCGGGCGGCGGCGGCGCGATCCACGGAACGGTGCAGCTCGCTTTGCCGAAAGGGATGGCCTTGCCTGTGGCGCTCAATCTGATGGTGCCGGTGAGCACGACTGTGCCGGTGGTGATGCAGGTGCCCGTCGAAATCCCGCTGGCAGAGGCCGGCATGGCCCCGGCGATCGAACAACTGCGCGCGGTTTTCTCGCCACTCACCGGCGCCGTGCAGAGTCTGCCTGACTCAACCGAGGAACTCCTGCAGCAGGCCGTCAGCAAAAATCCATAATGAATCAACGGCCCATCTGCAACTACGAAGGCTCCCGCTACCGCACGGAGTTCTGGGACGCCACACGTGCCTATGAGGATGCCGCCGAACGCATCGCCATGCGGACGCTGCTGCCGCCGCAAGGCCGCATGCTCATCGAAATCGGCGCGGGCTTCGGGCGCATGGCCGACCTTTACGCGGGTTACAAGACGGTCGTGCTCTTCGACTACGCGCGCACGCAGTTGGAGCAGGCCGTCGAGCGGCTCGGTGAAACCGGCGCAGGGGGGCAGCCCCGTTACCTTTTCGTCCAGGGCGACTTCTACCATTTGCCCTTCGTCACCGGGTTGTTCGATACGGTGACGATGGTGCGCACACTTCACCATGCCGCCGATGCGCCTGCCGTGCTGCGCGGCATCGCCGACATTCTGGGGCCGGGTGGGGCGTTCATCCTGGAATTCGCCAACAAGCTGAACCTCAAAGCGATCGCGCGCTACCTCCTGCGCCGCCAATCGTGGTCGCCTTTCGACCCTGCGCCGGTCGAATTCGTGGCGCTCAACTTCGATTTTCATCCCCGCTGGATATGGGCGCAGTTGGCGCAGGCCGGTTTGCGCCGCGAGGCTACGCGCACGGTCTCCCACTTCCGCATCGGCTTTCTCAAACGTCTTGTCCCTGCGCGGCTTTTGGCGGCCCTGGATGCGCTGGCGCAGCCGACCGGCGCGCTCTGGCAACTCAGTCCGAGCGTCTTCACGCGCGCGCGGGCCGGTGCAGATAAAAGCGCCGCAGCCGAGGGGACATTCTTCCGCTGCCCGGCGTGCGGCGAACCGCTGGGCGCACCGCCACAGGACGAATTCCGTTGCACCTGTGGCAAGGTCTGGCGGCGCGAAGGTCACATCTATAACTTCCGCGATCCGGCCTGATCTGCTATAATATACCAGGCGTATGCCAAAAGTTCCATTTTCTATCAGCAGATTAAGCAGATTTAGCAGATTATACGTTATAAACCAATCAAAAATCTGCTTCATCTGCTAAATCTGCTGACAAAAAAAGTGCAGTTTCAGCGTGCGTTTAGTATATTTGTATCCGGCGGCGGTAACCCAGGGCCGGAGGTAACCAAATGGCAACGAGCAGGGTACATACCCTGCTCGTTTTTTGATGAGGAATGAAATGCAGTGGATTCGTGATTATAAACCCGATCTGAATAGTGCCTGGCTCTTTCGCCAGGCGCTGGTGATTACGCTGCTAGGGAATCTGATGTTGGCGGTGGGGAAAGGTGTGGCCGCCTACTTCTCCGGCAGCGTGGCGTTATACGCCGACGCCGCTAATTCTGTTTCGGATGTGCTCTACTCGCTGCTGATGATCCTGGGTTTGTGGATGGCGCAACAGCCGCCGGATATCGGGCATCCGCAGGGCCATGGGCGGTTCGAGCCACTCGTCGGCCTGATGGTTGCTTCTGCTATGACGTTTGCCGGGTATGAAGCCGGGCGCACTTCGATAGAACGTTTTTTGATCGGCGGTATGGATGTGGTATTGGGCTGGCCTATGCTGGCGTTGCTGGCCAGCGCCGCCGTTAAAGCGCTGATGTACGGTGCAATCCGGCGCATCGCTGTGCGGGTCGCCAGCCCTGCGCTTGCCGTCGTCGCCCAGGATAATCTCTCCGATGTGCTGACGTCTGCTGCGGCCTTTGTCGGCGTGTTCGGATCGCGCTTGTTGCACCCGTTGGCCGATCCCATCGCGGGGGTGCTCGTTGCGCTCTGGATCTTCCGCGCGGCGTTGGGGGCCTGGAAGGAAAATCTGCGCTATCTGACGGGCGCCGGTGCTTCACGCGAAATTCGTGAGGAGATTGCCGCCCTTGCCGCAACGATTCCTGGGGTGCTCAGCGTGCATCAGGTCATCACCGAATATGTCGGCCCGCGTCTGGTGGCCGATTTGCACATCGACGTGGATGGGAACACACCGCTCTTTGAAGTGCATCGTATCTCCGACGCCGTGCGTGTTGAATTGGAGGCGCTGCCAGAGGTGGATCGCGTTTACGTGCACGTGGAACCATCGGCAGCATCCTGAGGGATGTTTTGAGTCAGCGAGAAGTCAGGTATAATGACACTGTGGATACCGAATCGGCTGTAGAAACGCACGTGTGGGTGGTGCCTGCCTGGCCCACGTTGGACGGTTGGGGATTTTTGCCCGTAGCTGCCGTTTTAGGCGGGGCGTGGGCCTATGCCGGGCCGCTTACAGGGGATGTTTGGCCCTCCGTTCTCACCGCGTTAGTGCTGGCGTTGGCGGGCTGGCTGCCTTTCTGGCGCATGGTGACACGCACGCCCTGGGCAGAGACCTTCGCCCTGTGGCGCGTATGGCAGCAGGAAGCGCCTTTGCCCCTCTGGCCCTACCTCCAACCGGGGACGCCGGGCGCGGCCCTGCATCGCACGTTGCGCCAGGCGTTGGCGTGGTGGCGCGCTGTGGGGCGGGCGGCGTTAGCTGCACCCTTGTGTATGGCGGCGTTGGCGTTCGGGGTGAGCGTGCTGGCGGCGCTGGTTTTGGGCCGCGACGCGCTGCTGCTCACGCTGGCGCTGATCGCCTGGACCGAGATCGCCGTGCTCTGGCACGAGGGGCGTGGCGATGTTGGCGCAGCGTGGGCGGCGGGTGCGCTGGTGGGATTGCCCTGGCTGTTGGGCGCGTCGCTCGGTACATCGCCCGATAACACCGGGACATTGCAGCCGGCCCTTTCTGCGCTGGCGCTTGTGTTGTTGATGGCATTTTACGCACATCCTGTTTCATTGGCGGCGCTGGGGCCTTTGCTGAGCGCCGGATTCCTCATTTGGCAAGGACGGTTCCTCGCTGCCGGAGGGATGCTGTTGCTGGCTTTGCCGGGGCTGTTGTTGCTCCTTCAGCGTCCTGCAACGGCGGTATACCGGCGTGCTCTCACGCCGTGGCTTCTGGCGATGATCTTCTTGATGGCCTGGGCGTTGTAAGATGGGCTGGGTCGTGGGCGTCGTTGTGGCGCTGGCTCTGCTTGCGTTCTTGTACTGGCAGCTCATTCTGGCCGAAGGCGCCTACCTGGGTCGGCGGGTGGTTATCCTGCTCTACGATTGGTCGGCCCGCGTGTACGACCGCATTAAGGGCTACAATCCCGGCTACGAGCAGTGGTTCCTCGGCTTGCCGCTCAGCCAGGCCCTCGCCGATCATCCCGATCCCTTGATCCTCGACGTGGCGACCGGTACGGCGCGGTTGGCGCGCACGCTTTTCCACCAGAGCGGCTTCCGTGGGCGGCTCATCGGCCTTGATCTTTCAAGCAAGATGTTGCAGCAGGCAGCGCAGGCTACCGCGTTGTGGGGCGATCGCATCACCCTCATTCGTCAGGATGCCTCGCAACTCCCTTTCCCCGACGCGACCTTCGATGCCGTCGTCTGCCTGGAGGCGCTGGAATTTATGCCGGACCCCGATCAGGTGCTGCGTGAGATGGTGCGCGTGCTGTGTCCTGGCGGCATTTTCCTGATCACCAACCGCATCGGCAAGGATGCGCGCTGGCTGCCGGGGCGCAC
>JAIOAS010000014.1:22239-23583 GCA_019873725.1 Chloroflexota bacterium
TGGGGATGATCCGTGACATCGAGGTGAACGATGACGACGTGAAAATCACGATGATTTTGACTTCGCCGATGTGCCCGATGGCCTCGTTTATGATGAACCAGGTGCAAGAGCGCGCTTCTGAGCTAACGCACAAGAGCGTGGAAGTGGTGCTCGGCAAGGAGATGTGGCGCCCGGATATGATGGAGCAAGAGGCGCGCGATATTCTGGGGATTTGACCCTCGCCTTCAGCCATTTTATTGTCCTGCAAGGGCCAGTGTAAAAGCTGGCCCTTTTCTTTTTTTAAGCTGCGATAAGTCGCAAAACGCGGATCGGGCGACCCGCTCGAAGCTAATATGGGCATTGTGACGAGAATCAGTAGCTTTACCTTTACATTTTATCCGAGTTAGGGTTATAATTGGGTCGGTTGACAGGTATCTGGTGAGAGGCACAATGGAGCCCAAAACAATCACACAAACAGCTTTCCCAGGAGAGACGGCACGCCCACCCTTGAAGATTGACCTGGCGTATGCGCTGATCACGCTTGGTAGCTCGATGCTCTGGTCGATTCTCGGCGGGTGGCTGCTCTACTTTTATCTGCCGCCGGAGGGGGCCGACCTTGCGCCGGCGGCGTGGTACAGCGTGGTCATCTTTGGGACGCGCGCACTCAACGCGGGGATGGCGCCGTTCATCGGGCAATTTTCGGACAACCTGCGCAGCCGCTGGGGACGCCGGTTGCCGCTGATGTTCGTCTCCGGTGTGCCCTTGCTGGCCTTCTTCGTGCTGTTGTGGACGCCGCCGTTGCGGACGGAATCGGTGTGGAATTTGGTGTACCTGGGTGTGATACTGGTGCTGTACAACCTGGCGTACACGGTGAATCAGATCCCGTACACGGCACTGCTGCCCGAAATTGCGCTAACCGATCACCATCGGGTGCGGATGTCGGCCTGGGCGTCGAGCTGTATGTTGTTGGGAACGGTCATAAGCGCGGCGGCGGGGATGCTCATCGAACGGTTCGGGTACGCCATTACCGCCCTCCTCTACGCGCTACTGACGCTGCCGCTGCTCTATCTGCCCTTTCTGGTGTTGCGCGAACGCCCCGAACGCTGGACAACATCGACAGAGGGGGCGTTGCCCCGCCGCAATCTTCGCGCGGTGGTAGGATCAGTGTTGCAAAACCGCGCCTTCGTCGTGATGACGGCGGCCGGCGTTTTTTATTGGGGGGTGACGACATTGATGCAGTCGGCGATTCCCTATATCGTCACCGAGATTTGTCTGTTGAATCCGGGGGATACGCTGTGGTTCTACGTGCCGGTGGTTTTCGGCTCGCTGGTGTGTTATCCGCTGGTCACGTGGCTGGCGGGGCGG
>JAIOAS010000014.1:23939-34504 GCA_019873725.1 Chloroflexota bacterium
TGTGGCCGGCGGCGTGATGTTGCTGGTAGCTTTCGTCATTTTCTTGCGCTATCCTTTTCGGCACAAACAAGGAGATGAACATGCGTTCGCGCAATGAACGCCACCTGAAGTACACGGCTTACATACTCTCCGGCATGGGCAGTCTGTTGGTGATTGTCTGGTGCGTTGCCGCCCTGGTGCCGGCGTTACGCGCGTTGATGCTGGACTTTGTCGCGTCGTTTCTCGCCGGCTTGCTGGTGACCGGCGTGTTGTGGTGGACTGCACACCACGCTTCTGACGAAGCGCGCGCCTTCTGGCGTTGGCTGGCCTGGGCCTGGACGTTGGGCATTGCCGGCAATGTGGCCTGGGGGATTCACGACTATGTGACCGGCGAGACTCTGGCAGTTTTCAGCTTGATCGATGCCTTCTACATCGCCCGCTACGTCCTCATATTTTGGACATTCTGGCGTTATCCACGGCGGATGCAGCACGCAGCCTGGCCCACTTACGGCGTGCTCCTGGCAGCGGCGACGGCGTTGATTTGGGCGGCGCTTTTTCGCCCGGTGATGGCAGCGATTCCGCGCCCCGTGCTGTTTTTCCTCGGCGGTGCCCTGTACCCGATTATGGATATCGCGCTTGTGTATGTGGCGTGGACGGCTCTCACGTACACCGCCGATCGACGGATGCGAGTGACCATGCGCTGGCTTGTCGGCGCGTTGATCGTCTATAGTCTGGCGAACTGGATCAATTTCAGGGTGCGCTCGGAGGTGTTCGAGGCTTCTTCGCTCGCGGCAGGATTGTTCTGGCTGTTGTCGGATGTGGGAACCGGCGTAGCGGCGCTGTATGCGGTTTGGCCCTCTGCCGTCGGCGCAGCGTTGACGCCGCGGGCAGCGCCTTCTACCACGCTCCCCGCGCGGCTGCCTGTGTTTGCCGCCTGGCTTACCGCAGGACTGGCTGTCGTTGATGGGGTGGCGCGGCAAGCTGTAGATGCGATGCTCCTGGTTTGCGCGGCACTCGCGTTGATTCTGGCCGCCTGTCATCGGCTGTTTTGCAAAAGGGAGGATGGTGATGAAAGTGTCCATTGAAGATATGGCAGCTCTTGAGCGACAAAACTATGTGGCGATGCAGCCGATGGTGGCGGTGACGCCGGGCGTTGAATTGATCCTGCGAGATGACGTGATCATCACCAGCAGCCAGGTTTTCCCCACGCCGGACGCCAATCACGCCTGCTTGTTACGGGCCACCCGCGAGACGGCGCCGGCCTTGATCGCCGGGGTGGTGGAGCATTTCACGTCCAGGGAGTTGCCGCCGACGGTCTTTGTTTCGCCGGCCTGCGCGCCGGAGGAGTTGCCGGCGTTTTTAGAGGCACAGGGCTTTGTCCGCCAAAAAGAGCGGGAGGCGTGGATGGTTCTGGAGAAGGCGGAAGACCTGGTGCGGTCAACGCCGTCTGCCAGAGTGGAAGTCCACAGCATCGACAAAAGTGAAGCGATGACCTTTGCCGGGGTTTTCCTCAAAGCTTTCGGGATGCCGGAAGAGTACGCGACACCGCTGGCGGAGGTCATGTCGCCTTCGATCGGCCTGCCGGGAATGTTCCACTACGTGGCGACCTTCGACGGAGAGCCGTTGGGGGTTTGCACCTTGATCTGTCATAAAGACCTGGCCATTGTCGGCAGCGCGGGTGTGATCGCCAACCGGCGTGGGCTGAAAGTGTTGAGCGGGTTGACAACGACGGTTTACAATGACGCTTTTGCCTGGGGATGTACACGCGCGCTGTTGCAAACGACAGCGGGCGCGCCCTTCGAGCGTTTCTTGCGTATCGCAGGGTTCAAAACGTATTTCACCCGGACGTGTTACACACTGGCATAATCCCCCTGGTCAAAATTGTAGATGTGGAGAAAGTCTACAGAACCGGCGCCGTCACTTTTGCGGCGCTGCGGGGCGTCACGCTGGATATCGCCGATGGCGATTTCGTGGCGGTGATGGGGCCATCGGGCAGCGGCAAATCTACGTTGCTGCATCTGATGGGCGGTCTGGATCGTCCCACTGCCGGGCGGGTCGAGGTCAAGGGCGTCGTCCTCAGTGAAATGAATGAGACGGCGCTGGCGAAATTCCGCCGTGCGCATATCGGCTTCATCTTCCAGTTTTTCAACCTGATCGACAACCTGACCGTTCAGGCGAACATCGAGTTGCCGGCATTGTTGCAGGGTGGGCGGGATCGCAAGGCCGTGCGCCGCCGCGCCGATGCGTTGATGGAGCGTCTGGGCATTCTGGATCAGGCAAGTAAGCATCCGTGGGAATTGTCCGGCGGACAACAGCAGCGTGTCGCCATCGCGCGGGCGCTGATCAACCAGCCCACATTGTTGCTGGCCGACGAGCCGACGGGCAATCTGGACAGCGCGAGCGGGCAGGACGTGTTGCGCATTTTGCAGGAATTCAATGCCCAGGGGCAGACCATTTTGATGGTCACCCACGATGCCGCCGCTGCGGCGCAGGCCCGGCGTGTCATCTTCATCCGCGATGGCCGTCTGGCTAAAACTGTACCGGGCCGCGACGCGCAACAAATCGCGCAATCCCTGGCCGCATTAACAGGGACCTGATTTCCGAGTGTCTATGAGATTTCACCACGAATCTACACGAATTCTCACTAATTTTGCCTTCTATTCGTGGTAATTCGTGAAGATTCGGCGAATGCAGACATTCGTGGTAAAGGATGTACGATGTTAGCTGTGTGGCAAAAGATCAAGGCGGATGTTGCAGGGAGGCCGTTCATTTCACTCCTGATCTTGATCACGATTGTCTCGGCGACGATGCTGTTGACGTTGGCGCTGGCGACGCTGCTCAACCTCAGCCAACCCTACGACCGCTCTTTCGCCGAACTGAACGGCGCCCATCTGTGGCTCTACTTCGACCGCGCCAGAGTCAGACGCCGCGACGTGGAGCGTATCGAAGCCTTGCCGGAAGTGACCGAGAGCACCGGTATCCAATACAGCGTCACGAGTCGCGTGCAGATCGGCGATACGCGGGTTTTGGTCAGCATGAGGCGCACGCCACTTCAGCCGCCGCAGGTCAACCGCCTGTTGGTGCAAGAAGGACGGTATCTGCTGCCGCATCAGACTGAAGTGTTGGCGAGCCGCGATTTGTCCGACTTGTACGGCCTGAGCGTTGGGGAAACGGTGGGCGTTACCCGGCAGGACGGCAAGAAAGTAAGGCTACCGGTTATCGGCCTGGCGTACAATCCCACCTGGGATACCTACCGCAACACGCAGCCGCCCTACCTCTACGTCGGCGAGAGCCTCTTTCAGGAGTTGTATCCCGATGAAGCCACCTGGGAGTGGTCGTTGGGGGTGCGTCTGGCGGACCCGGAAGCCGTGGACGCGGCCCTGGCGCGGATTGAGGCGTTGCTGCAACCGGATGCGGTACGCATCCACACCGACTGGCGGGATGTCAAACGCTCGGCGAATTTCGGTGCGCGGCTCAATTTCATCATCCTGGGCGCGTTCAGCCTCTTTGCGATCCTGGCGACGGTGCTGGTCATCGTCAGCAGCATCAGCGCGTTCGTGCTGTCGCAGTTCCGGCAGGTGGGCATCCTCAAGGCGGTGGGGTTCACCCAGGCGCAGGTTTTGTGGCTCTACATCGGACAATATCTGGTCTTGGGGGTGATCGGTTGTCCGCTAGGGCTGGGCTTGGGGCTCCTCCTTTCCCCGTTGCCGTTGAAGAACATCGCGTCGTCGTTGAGCACAACGTTTCAACCGCCGTTAAACCCGTGGATTGTCGTGGCCGTTCTGAGCAGCGTGCCGATGGTCATTGTCCTGGCGACATGGCGTTCGGCGCAGCGCGCAGCCAAAGCCAACATCGTCAAAGCGATTGCGACCGGCGCCGAAGCCCCGGCCAGAAAGGAGTTCTGGCTGCCCCGGCTGGCGGCGCGTCTGGGTTTTCCCATCCCCTTTGTCTTGGGGTTGAGCGACGTTTTCGCCAGGCCATTCCGCTCATTGGTCACGGGGGTGAACCTGCTGCTCGGCGTCATCGGCATTGTCTTTGCGCTGACATTGAACGAGACGCTCGAAACCTACAAGGCGAATCCGCCTTTGCTGGGTATTCCCTACGATGCAATTGTGACGCGCGGCGCGACCGGCGACAGCCGCGTGCAGTACCTCCTGGAACGCGCGCCCGGCGTGGAGGCGTTTTACGGCGAGTATCGCGTGGACGTCGAAACGCTGACAGGCGAAACCTTTCAGGTGCGGGCTGTGGACGGGGATGTAACGGCTTTCCCGTTCAGAATCCTGTCCGGGCGGGCGATCCGTCCTGGAACCGCCGAGGTGATGGCCGGGCAAGGGCTGTTGGATTGGTTGGGGTTGAGCGTGGGGGATGAGCTGACGGTCGTTTTGGATGGGTGGCGTCACCGGCCCGTCACCTGGCGCATCGTCGGCGCGTATACGGAGCCGGTCAACACCGGGCAGATGGCGATAGTGAACTTCTCCACGCTGGCGCGGTTGTTGCCAGGCGAAAGGCCGTCCGTCTATTACCTGAAACTTGCGCCGAACGCGGATACGGCTTTGCTCAAACGCTATCTGGAGCCACGCCCCGAATCCGATTTGAACCTGACCCTGGCCGGACAGGCGATTCCAGGGGTGGTGGTTTACCTGCAACTTGCACTTTTTGCATTATCCGGTATTCTAATCGGTATAGCTTTGGTTAGTGTTTTTAACACCTCGTTGTTGGCGGTGCAGGAGAAGTTGCGCATCATCGGGGTACTGAAGACACTTGGCTTCACCCCCGCGCAAGTCATCACGATGGTGAACACGACGGCTGGATTTCTAGGGCTTTTGGCGGCTGTGCTGGGTTTGCCATCGGGGTGGGTGTTGACGAAAAGTGCGTTGGCGATCTTGTCCGAATCGTATGGCTTTGGTGCGTTGGAGGTGCCGTTGAACATACTCTATGCCCTGGTGTTGCCTTTGTTGATGATCGGCGTGAGCATCGCGGGCAGCTATCTGCCGGGGAGACGGGCGGCGCGGGTGTCAATCGTCAATGTGTTGCGCGGTGAGTGAGATGGCGTTCATCAACGCGATTTTCTGGGAATTCGTACAGAACGTGCCGGTGTTGGTGTTGTTTGTGGCGGCGGTGTGGCTGTGGGCCAAAGGCCGCCGCCGCGAGGCGATTGTCTGTAGCGTCATCGGTGCCGTGGTCGGCTCGCTGCTCATTCGCTTTACCGAACCGCTTATCAGCGGGTATCACGAACCGTGGGCGGTGACGCTGGTGAACATCGTCGCGTTTGCCGGACTGCAAGTGCTCTTTGCCGCCTATCTGGGCACGGAAAGCCGTTGGAGCAGTTGGAAGACCGATGCGTTGTTCGGGGGGGGAGCGGGCGTCGGCCTGGCGCTGGCGCAGGGCGCCGCCTCGGACGGCTCTCCCTGGATCGGCATCGCCTTGCACAGCCTGGCGTTGGGCCTGGTCGGCGCTTTGTTGTTGAGCGGGTTCCGTCGGCAGAAAGACAAGCCACTGCAGACCGCCTTGCTCAATGCCGCCTGGCTGGCCTTGTTGATGACGCTGCTGATCAGTGCCATTGACTACAGTTACCTGTTTTTGCTGGCGTAAGTATGGGATCCGAGATCAAACACCTTTGGCAGCGTTCCAAGACCTACCGGATCGTGTTGACGGCGACGGTGGTGTATGTGGTGTTGCGGTTGGTGGTACAAGGTGTGGTTTTGGCGGTGATGCTGTTTCCCGAAGCGGGGATTCTGGGGGGCGTGCCGGCATGGGTGGATGTAGAAGGGCCGGTTGTGCCGGCTGACTTACAGATTTACTTGAATGCAGCCAAACATTTGTCCGCCAGACAAGATCTTTATTTGAAAGGATCGTTGGAAAGGCTTGAGGATCACTATCCTTACGCACCTTCCTTTGCGTTAGCTTTTGTTCCTTTTTTGTGGTTGTCCCCCGTGGGGGTTTCTGTCGTCCATACATTCTTGCATATCATTGCTTATGGAATAATGTATGTCCGATGGGGACGGATTTTTAATCGCCTCGGCCTCGATCACGCGGTCAAGATGTTAACCTGGTCGCTTCCTGTGTGGCTACTTTTTTCGTCGTTTTGGACGGATTTAGGCTATCTCAACATCTATATCATTATGGCGTTGTTCGCCACACTGTTGATCGAAGCGATTTTGACGGAACACCTGGGATGGTCATTGCTGTGGTTGTCCGTTATTCTCCAAATCAAACCACATTGGACATTTGCTGCTGCCGTCCCTCTCTTGCTTGGACGAAGGCGTTTTTTCTTCAAGTTATTGGCGCTGACAGTGCTGGTTTATATTGCTGTGACGGGGATGACGGTGTTGATTGTCGGACCTGCGTATGGCTGGAGCCAGTATCGGGATTATGTGGCATTTCTGGGGCGGCTCAGTCGAGATTTCCCCTGGCGCGGCCCGGAAAAACCGTTCTTGGGATATAATCACTCGATAAAACAAACGATCGTTTACTGGTTTGGCGTAACGCAGGAAACGTTACGAATGGCAACGGTGGTTAAAATACTGCTTTTGATTCCGCTAGGCGTAACGTGTTTACGTCATATATTGCGCCCGGTCAATCGGCGTGGCGACGAAATACCACAACTGGGACTTGATTTTGCGTTTGCTTTGTATTTGGGAGCATTTATCTGGTTAGACATGGTCTGGGAATTATCTTTGGGGATCGCGCTTTATCCTTATCTGTTGGGGACAACGCAATCACGGTTTGCGCGAACGTGGGCACATATAGCATTTTTACCGTATGCTTTACTTGATCCGTGGCGGGTGGGAAGCCTTGTTTTTGGAGGGATGGATGTCATTCTCCCCGGCCCTTACGTTGCCACCGATCCGGCTATTTACGTACCCTTGATTATGACAACGCTTTTGATGCTATATGCTTTGTTGGTGACGCGGTTGTGGCGGGCGATGCCGGCGCCGCGTCTGGCAGGAGTATAGATGTGGAGCTTGAGACCTTTCTGAATTTACCTACCGAAGAGGTCGCCCGCATTGTGCGCGAGGCCGGCCCGAAAGTGTGCGTTTTTCCGATTAACGGGACGCGACGCTGGCTGATGTTGGAACACCCCGACGCTGTAGCCGAGAATTTTGTCGAAGCGTATCTGAACATTGCCGGGCGTCGCCATGTGGAACTGTATCAACTGTTTTTCGATCACGGTATTGATACCTTGCTCACCCCCGTTTTCGGTCCGGATATTCTGGCGCGCGGCGAGGGATACGACGCATTGATTCGTGATGGGCTATCCTGGTTTGCGCGCGGCCAGGATTTCCTGGATTTCTACGACGCTTACGACGTGCGGGTGCGGGTGTACGGCGACTACCGGCGCTATTTGGAGCCGACGCCGTATGCCAGCGTCATTCAGGATTTTGAAGCTATAGAGCAACGCACGGCCTCCCACAGCCGCTATCGGCTCTTCTTCGGCGTGTGTGCGCACGATGCGGCGGAAACCGTGGCTGAAATTGGTGTTCGATTTCATCAGAAGCATGGACGTTTGCCCAATAAATGCGAAATTGTCGAGGCTTACTACGGGGAATACGTTGCACCGGTCGATTTCTTTATTGGCTTTGACAAATTCGCGGCCTTCGATATGCCGCTGGTTTCTACCGGTAACGAAGACTTGTACTTCACCGTTGCGCCATCCCCCTATTTGAGTGCACGGCAACTGCGCACTATTTTATATGACCACATCTACGCGCGTCCTAAAGGTGAAACCAGCTACGCTGAAATGACAGAAGGGGATTGGAGGGCGCTGCGAGATTTCTATCACGCCAATGTGGGGAATACTTCAGGGGTTGGGAAGTGCTATGCCGGGGGAATTTGGTATCCATTACCGCAGGTTGAGCTCCCGGATACTCTTGCTTACAGACACCATGCTGGATGATTTATGAATTTATACGAAGAGTGGGTTAAACTTTTACAGGAAACGGGTCCGGGGAAAATGATGGCCACGGCCTATGACACAGCCTGGATCGCGCGGCTGGTGGAAATCGGTGAACCAATTGGGCATTTGGCTCTGCAATGGCTGCGTGAAAATCAACTTCCGGATGGCTCCTGGGGCGCGGAACAGCCTTGCTATTATCACGACCGTGTTATTTGCACCCTGGCAGCTGTCAATGCTTTGGCGAGGCGCGCCTATCCTGGCGACCGCGACCGCCTGCGCCGCGCAGAGGCGGCTTTGGGAATTATGACACAGCGGTTACACGAAGACCCGGCAGGGGAAACGATTGGGTTTGAGCTTATTGCCCCTACTTTGTTTGAAGAGGCGAAAACACTGGGAGCGCTCCATCGTGAAGAAATTGAGGTGTTGAAGGCTCTCGCGCCACTCCGCTCGGCTAAGTTAGCGATGCTTCCTAATGGTATGATCAATCGTTTCGTGACGATGGCCTTTTCCGCAGAAATGGCCGGGAATGATGGTAAAGATTTATTAGATGTAGAACGTTTACAAGAGAAAGATGGCTCTATTAGTTATAGCCCATCGGCTACGGCCTATTTTGCTTTATATGTGCGCAGACGAGACTCGATGGCGCTTGATTATTTATGCAGAGTTGCGGCTAACGGTATGGCGCCTAATGTATCTCCATTCGATGTTTTTGAGCAAGCGTGGGTATTGTGGAACTTAAAGTTTGCCATGGCCTTATTGGACGAGAAGATTCTAGATCTTTGTCAACCTCATCTCGATTTCCTGGAACAGAGCTGGTCTCCTGGTGTCGGGGCCGGTTTCGCAAGAAATTATGCTCCAAAAGATGGAGATGAAACGAGCATCGTTTACGATGTATTAAGTCATTATGGCCGTTCAGTTGACGTAGGGGCAGTTTTGTCCTATGAAAAACCTTATTATTTTCGGTGTTTTGATTTAGAATCGAATCCATCTATTAGCGCCAATATTCATATTCTAGACGCGTTACGGCAAGCTGGTTTCGAGAAAACACATC
The DNA here is from genome assembly GCA_019873725.1 of Chloroflexota bacterium. Classification (GTDB taxonomy): domain Bacteria; phylum Chloroflexota; class Anaerolineae; order B4-G1; family SLSP01; genus DSWT01. Next base: position 32,867 of record JAIOAS010000014.1, read on the forward strand.
CTGCAATAAGAAAGCTATTGCGTTTTCTAGGGGAGTCGAGAACCAACAATGCTTTTTGGTTTGATAAATGGCACGTCTCACCCTATTATACAACCTCCCATGGCGCAATGGCTTGTATGGGTTATGACGATTCGATAGCAGATATGGCTATTGACTGGATTTTATCATCTCAGAATGTGGATGGGTCCTGGGGATATTATTCAGCCACAGCCGAGGAAACGGCCTATTGTTTGCAAGCTCTGGCGATTTGGAATCAGCATTATGGTAATCAGATTGACAAAGGTGTATTTCAAAAAGGTCGGGAATGGTTAGTCCATCATGCAGATCCTCCTTATCCTCCTCTTTGGATTGGAAAATGCTTATATTGCCCTGAATTGGTTGTCAAATCGGCAGTTTTAAGCGCAATTACACTGACGGAAACATATAAGACCTGAGATGTTAACGCGACTTTTGGAAGTCTCATCCACAGATCCGGAAGACATTCGACGACGTCGAATGTTGAATATCCTTTTGTTTGGAACGAGTTCTTTGTTGTTTCTGACGTTGCTTGCTGTCACGATAGCTTATTTAGTTGGTCTAGCTCCTTCAGGAGACTTCCGACGACTTGTTCCTATTATTTTGGGCTTGCTTGCTAGTTTAGTCCTTACTTTTCTGATAAATCGCTATCGGTCTGGTTGGTTGGCTGGCTGGCTGTTCATATTGTTATTAACTAGCGCGTTTGCTTTTGCAGATGAACCCCGCCAAGTTGTTGAAGGCCGCGCCCTTTTCCTCTTCACCATCCCTATCCTGATGTCCAGCGTTATCCTTCGACCGTGGGCCAGTTTTATAGCTGCGGGTATATGTGGTCTGGTGATCACAATCGTAGCCATACTCAATTTGCCGGATTATGCACAAGGATCACCTCCCGTCCCTACCATCCTCGGCTTCTTCACCGTCGCCTTCGTCGCCTGGCTCTCCGCCCGCAGCCTGGAAAACGCCCTCGCCGACCTGCGCGTCCTTAACACCGGTCTGGAAGAGCGCGTGCGCGAGCGCACCTTCGAATTGCAACAAGCTAACGAACAACTGACCCTTGCCTACGAAAAGCTCCAGGAACTCGACCAGCTTAAGTCGCGCTTTCTCTCCATCGTCTCGCACGAGCTGCGCACGCCTCTCAACGCCATCCAGGGATTCGCCGAGATGCTCCAGGCGGAGGTTTATGGTCCACTTTCGCAAAAACAGCGCGGCGCCCTGCAACGCATTTTGGCCAACGACGAGCGGCTGTTGGCCCTCGTGAACGATTTACTGGATCAGGCGCGCATGGAAGCGGGGCAGCTCTCGCTGATCTTTGAGCCGTTCACCCTGAAAGAGCTGATTGAAGACATGGAATCCACCATGCGCGTGTTGGTGGAGGCGAAAAAACTGTTTCTCAAAGTCCATGTCTCGCCTGCCGTTCCCGCTACGTTAGTGGGCGATCGCAAACGGCTGCATCAAATTCTGGTCAACCTGATCAACAACGCGTTGAAATTTACCCAAAAGGGCGGCATCAGTGTTCACTTTTATCGTCTCGATGATGACTATTGGGCCATTGACGTTGCCGATACAGGTCCCGGCATTGCGCCAGAAATTCGGGACTCCATTTTCGAACCTTTCCGGCAGGGT
>JAIOAS010000015.1:0-3025 GCA_019873725.1 Chloroflexota bacterium
CTCATCCCGGAGCAACGCGCTTTTGTGGAAATCTTTCTGCTCTGCGAGGGCAAGCTCAACTGCGTGCAGGATGAACTCGGCATCTCCTACCCCACCGTGCGCAACCGCCTGGATGAGATCATCCGCGCGTTGAAGCGCAAACGTACCGCTGCACCACCGGCCCCGCCGATGCCGGCTGTCCCGCCTGCACCGCCCGCGCCTGCAATGCCGCCGCTTCCACCGAAACCCGCCGTGGATGCGGCCCACCATCAAGAGATTCTGGAGCGTCTCGCCCGCCATGAGATCAGCCTGGAAGAGGCTCTCCAGCTTCTTGAAGAAAACTAAAAAAAGGAGAAAAAAAGCAATGACAACTCAAACGTTTGAACTCACCGAAGGAACCCACGTGATCGTCTCGGAATGCCGGGGCAATTTGACCGTCGAGAGCGGAGAGGAACTCGCCCTCATCGTCAAGACCCCAGGCCCGGAAAAGGAAGCCGTCATCACCCAGACAGAGGGCGCGCTGGTCGTCGAGACCTACGGCAATTGCCTGCTCACCTGCCCCAGCCACGTTGACCTGACGATCAAGGCAACGCGCGGCAACCTCAAACTGAAGGGCGTGGGCGGCGACCTCGTCATCGACACGGTCAACGGCAACACGACGCTGGCCGAGATCGGGTCGCTCACCCTCCAGCGCGTCTACGGCAACCTGCGCGTCGAGCAAGCCGCGGAGAACGTCGCCGTCACGTCGGTAGCGGGGAACGCGCGCCTTAAAGACGTGTCCGGCGAAGTCTCCGTCGGCAGCGTCGGCGGCAACCTGAGAGCCGAGGGCGTAAGCCAGGGGCTGACCGCCGAAAACGTCGGCGGCGACGCTCGCCTGAGCCCGCCCTTCACAGCCGGTATGGAGTACATCGTGCGCGCCGGCAGCGATGTCGTCGTCCATCTACCCGAAGAACCCAACGTGCGCTTCGCACTACAAGCCGGCGGCGGCGTGCGCACCAACGTTCCAGACCTGGAATTGAATCAGGAAAACGGCGTGAAAACCGGCACGTTGGGTGAAGGCGCGGCGCTCATCAAGGCGCAGGCCGGTGGGCGCATTGTGATCAAAGCGGCCGGCGACGAGGATGAATACGGGGGGGATTTCAACTTCGATTTCGACATTGACCTCAGCTTCCTCGATGCGCTGAATGACCTCGGCCCGATGATCGAAGCGCGCGTCGCCCAGGCTATGGCCGGACTGGAAGCCGGCCTGCAAGAGGGCCTGCGCTACATCGACGGTGAGCGCATCCGCAGCCACATCGAACACGCCGCCGAGCAAGCCCAACGCGCCGCCGAACGCATCGCCGAGAAAGCGCGGCAGGCCGCCGAGCGCGAGGCCGAACGCGCCCGCCGCGAAGCCGAACGCGAAGCCGAGCGCGCCCGCATGCGCGCCGAACACGCCGAGCGTCGTTGGCAGCGCGCCAGCGGATACCCCACCCCACCCGAACCGCCGGTTCCATCCACGCCACCCACGCCACCCACGCCACCCGCGCCACCCGCGCCGCCGCACGCCCCGACGCCGTCTGAAGCGCCCACCCCACCCATGCCCTCCGCAGATGAACTGCGCGAGGAACGCCTGCAGGTGCTGCGCATGGTCCAGGAAGGCCAACTCACACCCGAAGAGGCCGCTAAACTGCTCGCCGCACTGCATTAACTGAACAATGTGCCGGATAGGGTTTCCTGGCGCTCTGTCCGGCACAGCCATTTCGTCAGGAGGACCGCAATGCAGAATTTGTCCTTGCAGATCAATGTACTGAGCGCAGATGCTGCCCGGCGACACCGGGAAGCGCTTCATCCCATGGCCACACAGCGCCTGCCCTACGACTTGAAAACCGACAAGCCGTATCAACCCAATCGCTGGCCGCGCCCATTGGCGCAGCGGTTAGGGCGCACATTCACGCAACTCGGCCAATGGCTCAAAAAGCCCGCCCCACAACCGCAGCCTGTCTATGTTCAACCCGGCTACGGAAAAGCATAACGCCCATCATCTCCTCCCCATACGAACACCCTGGAAATCATTCCAGGGTGTTCGTGCGTAACCCTCCACTTGTACACCAGGGTTGTATAATGAGTAAAAAGTAAAGAGTAAAAAGTAAAGAGTAAAAAGTAAAGAGTAAAGAGAAACGGAACATCTCGTTACTCGTTACTCGTTACTCATTACTCGCTACTCGTTACTCTAACCGGAGGACCCAATGCACAACACCATCACAGTCAAAGGCGCGCGGCTGCACAATCTGAAGAACGTCACGGTGAGCATCCCCAAGAACCAACTGGTGGTGCTGACCGGGCTTTCCGGCTCCGGCAAATCCACGCTGGCGTTCGACATCCTGCACAAAGAGGGACAGCGCCAGTATATGGAGTCGCTCGGGCTGGTGGATTACATGGGCAAGCCGCCCATCGACGGCGTCACGGGATTGTCGCCGTCCATCAGCGTGGATCAGCGCAACACCAACCGCAGCCCGCGCTCCACCGTCGGCACGGTCACGGAAGTCTACACCTACCTGCGCGTGCTCTTCGCCCGTATGGGACACCGGCCTTGCCCGGTATGCGGCGGCGACGTCCCGCCCTCCACCTCCGACGCCTGGGACAACGAGGCGAACGGCGGGCAGGAGGACGCGGGCGATACACTCGACCTGAGCGAGACCTATCCCTGCCCGCACTGCGGCGCGCCCATCCCAGAACTGGGCATGGCGCACTTCTCCTTCAACAAACCCGCCGGCGCGTGCCCCACCTGCACCGGTTTGGGGACGACACGCCAGGCCAATCTGAGCCAACTGATCGACCCGCAGCGCAGCGTGGCAGAAGGCGGCGTGCTGATATGGAATGTCGCGCAAGCGCAATACTACGGGCGAACGCTGCAAAACGCCGGGCAGTACTACGGCTTCGACTTCGACCTCACCGCGCCCATCGAGACGCTCGGCCCGGCCCAGCGCGACCTGCTGCTCTACGGCACCTACGGCGCGCCCTTCCGCCAGCACTTCCCCGACACCAAACCGCCGACAAACGTGGG
>JAIOAS010000015.1:3570-27237 GCA_019873725.1 Chloroflexota bacterium
ACATGATGCGCGCCGCCGATTACGTCATCGACATCGGGCCGGGCGCGGGGACGTTCGGCGGGGAAATCGTCGCCGCAGGGACGCCGGACGAGGTGGCGCAAGCCGATACGGCGACCGGGCGCTGGCTCTCCGGGCGCGAGACGTTGCCCAAACGGGCGCGGCGGCGCGGGAACGGCAAACGGCTCGTCATCCACGGCGCGCGCGAACACAACCTCAAAAACGTCACCGCGACGCTGCCGCTCGGCCTGCTCATCGCCGTAACGGGCGTCTCCGGCTCCGGCAAGTCATCGCTGATGCTCGATATCCTCGACCGGGCGGCGCGCCAGCGGTTCTACGGCGCGGGCGACCCGCCGGGTGAGCATCTCGCCATCACCGGCTGGGAACACCTGGACAAAGTCATCACGCTGGACCAATCCGCCATCGGGCGCACCACCCGCTCCAACGCGGCGACATACACCGACAGCTTCACGCCCATCCGCCAGACCTTCGCCGAGACGCCGGAGGCGCAGGCGCGCGGGCTGACGGCGGCGCACTTCTCCTTCAACACGGCAGGCGGGCGCTGCGAGCGCTGCCAGGGCGCGGGGACATTGACGGTCAACATGCACTTCCTGCCGGATGTGGAGGTGCGCTGTCCGGCGTGTCACGGCAAACGCTTCAAGCGCGAGGTGCTGGAAGCGACCTATCGCGGGCGCACCATCAGCGACGTGCTGGAGATGTCCATCAGCGAAGCCGCCGTCCTGTTCGCCGACGTCCCCGCGGCCTACAACCGCCTGGCGCTGATGACGGACGTGGGCTTAGGCTACCTCAAGCTCGGCCAACCGGCGACGACGCTGAGCGGTGGGGAAGCGCAGCGCGTCAAGCTGGCGAAGGAGTTGAGCCGCAAAGCCACCGGGCGCACCCTCTACCTGCTCGACGAACCGACCACCGGCCTGCATCCCGCCGACGTCGCCAATCTGCTCAAGGTGCTGCACGGGCTGGTGGACATGGGCAACACCGTCGTCGTCATCGAGCACAACCTGGACGTCATCCGCGACGCCGACTGGATCCTCGACCTGGGGCCGGAGGGCGGCGAGGCTGGCGGGTACATCATCGCCGAGGGGACGCCGGAGGACGTGGCGCGCGTGGCGGAGAGTCACACGGGGCAGTTTTTGCGGGAACTCTTGTAATCCAGCACTGTAGGGCGAATTGGCAATTCGCCCTACATCGGTTGAACGGTTGCCGAGGGATTTGCGGGCACAAGTTGCCGGGCGCGCTTCGGACGGGAGGCGCGCGTTTGCGCCTTCCGCTCAGGACGGATTGGTTTGCCGGTGACCTGGCTGTACAACACATCCGGGCATAAATCCACGCCATTGGGCCAGACAAGCGTTCCGGCCTCTGGATCAACTTGCACCTGCTTGAAAAAATTCACATCTTCCAACGGCGCGAACATGCCCCCATGTCCCACAACCCGCGCTCTAAAGTCGAGTTCGCCGACGACGCCATCCGCGAAACCCAACTCCAGGCGATAATCCCCGAGATAACGAACCTGTTTGACTCTGGGAAACATAGTTCCTCCTGGACGGGTCATATAATCTCACTCTCCTCATTTTACATCGCTTCATCATATCATAATCCGGTGTCAGCGACAAGTAGAAGAACAATCGAAGTCGCTGTGTGATCTTGAAGCGTCCGGGATACATGCTACAATGCGTGAAAACAAACCTGACAGGTCTTCTGAGACCTGTCAGGTTTACCAATCCGTTTCATCCGTTCAATCCGTTGACATAAGGAGGGCAACGATGTTACGTTTGCATCGCATCGGCGACAGGCCGATCATGACACCGCGCAAGGCCGTGTCCTGGGAAAAGAGCGCCGTCCTCAACGCCGCCGCGATCCACGACGGCGGGAAATTCCACCTGCTGTATCGCGCCGTGGCGCACAATCCCGGCGATCCCAATCGCTCGTGCATCGGCTACGCCGTGAGCGATGACGGCATCCACTTCACGCGGCTGGACGAGCCGGTGCTGACCTCCAACGTCGTTCCCGAAGAGGCGCAGGGCGTCGAAGACCCGCGCGTCACCAAGATCGGCGACACGTTCTATATGCTCTACACGGCCTACGACGGCGCGCGCACCCAAGTCGCGCTGGCGACCTCCACCGACCTCATCCACTGGCAGCGTCACGGCGTCGTCATCCCGGATACGCTGTTCGGCAACAACAAGGACGCCGCGCTCTTCCCGGAGAAAATCGGCGGGCGGTACTGTATGCTGCACCGGCCCGTCCCGGACATCTACCTGGCGTTCTCCGACGATCTGCTGCACTGGACGGATCACGTCCGCATCATGCAACCGGAATTCGCGTGGGAGACGGCGAAAATCGGCGCGGGCGCGCAGCCGATCAAGACGGACAAAGGCTGGCTGCTGATCTACCACGGCGTGGACGAGAAGCTGTGGTATCGCCTCGGCGCGGCGCTGCTCGACCTGGACGATCCCACGCGCGTCATCGCCCGCCAGCCGGAATGGATTTTGCAGCCGGAGACCGAGTGGGAGATCGTCGGCGATGTGAACAACGTCGTTTTCACCTGCGGGGCAGTGTTGCTGGGCCGCGAATTGTGGGTGTACTACGGCGCGGCGGATACCGTCATCGGCCTGGCGAAGGGCAACCTCGACGATTTCTAACTTATTGCATACACAACGATAAAGTGGTAGAATGTGGGTAATGAGCAAAACCATGCTCGTATGAGAGGAGCGTAAAATGGGAAAGCAAGTCTATGAAGCACCAAGTATCGTTTACGAAGGCGAGCTGGAAATCCAGGCCGGCAGTCCGTTGAGCGTGATTGAGGATCTCGACGAATTCGAGTTCTAGTCGCGCAGACTGGCTCATCAATGCAACAGGCCCCGACAATGTCGGGGCCTGTTTTTGTTACGCTTGTGGGTTTAATGCGCCGTCTGAATCATTGATTCCGAGCAGGTTCCCAGGCTAATCTCGAAAAATCCATTCGGCGTAACGGACTTAAATTCCAAATTCGAAGATGAAGGCTTTTTGACCGATTTCTGCTAGATTCCGGTTGAACTTTGGGGATTTTCCATCCCGGTTTTGGCATCAAGCGAAACTTTGAAAGGCCGGTTTCTTTCAGCCAACAGTCTTGAAAATTTCAGAAGCTTTTAATGCCTTAATCCGGTAAATTTGATTGGGATTTTCGAAGTTGAATCCGCATCGGGCTTTTCAATCCGTTGGAAGATTTTTCAAGTGAGCATTTCACGAATCGGCGACTTTTGCTGCCTTTGGCCGAATCTGGAAAATCTCAAAATCTCAAAATCTCAAATCCTCAAATTTTCAATCTCCCCATCTTCAAATCTCTTCGTTGGACCGCGTCTGTTAAAAAATGACTGGTGACAAGGCATTAACGATCAGAGAGAAAGCGCCGCTCAATCCTGCAATCTTCACTCTCCCAATCTTCAATCCCCCTGATCCCTAATCCCCGATCACTAATCACCGTAAGGAAGTCTGGGTGAGCGGGAACCTGTGTGCCCACCCAGAACTCCCTACGTTCGATCTCGAAGCCCTGGTTTACTACTGCGCTCGACGCTGGATCTGCCGCAGCGCGCGGCTCTTGTGCTGCCGCACCGCCTCCTCGCTCATCCCGGAGGCCCGCGCGATCTCATCAGTGCTGCGCCCTTGCAAGCAGTCGGCCAACACCTGCCGTTGCAACGGTGAGAGCCGGGTCAGGCCGTCGCACAGTGCCGCGATCTGCTCTCGACGCTCGATGAGGCTCTCCAGGCTGGGCCGGTCGCTCTCGAACAGCGCGGGCGGCGCGTCATCCAGCGCCACATAGCGCCACGACCGCCGGCGCGCCTCGCGGATCTTGTTGCGCGCAATGCCCTTGACGTAGGCCGTGAAGGGGATGTCCAGCCGGGATTGATAGCGCCCGCCCTCGACTTGCTCGTAGGCTGTCGCAATCGCGTCGTGGACGATGTCATCATCGGGCGTCGCCGTGTCGTTCGTCATACGCACGAACGCCATCACTGAAGAGACACCCACACTCGCGTACCACTCCTCCCACGCCATCGCCCGATCCTGCGGGTTACGGTTGAGCGCCGGCAAGAGCCGTTCTACCAAGACTTCGTTAGACTTTTGTCGCGTTTCCACAAGCGTTCTCCTTTTATGTGAATGTGGCGACGGATCCAACGAAAGGGTCTATTCAACTGTTAAGGAGCGTGGCAGTCAGGTAATCGTTAGTCGGGTAGTCAGGTAGTCGTTAGTCGGATAGTCAGGTGATGGGTGGGGCTTGAATGACGGTCTGACATAGAACTGCCATGAACTTCATGCAGTTTACCACACTTTTGTGACAATGCACGTCAGAATTATGTGGACGGAGACTCAGGGTCACGAATGACGGCGATTTCGCCGATGGGGGTGGCGCGCATCGCGGCGATGGCGTACTCGGGGAGCTGCATCAAGCGCACAACGGCGCGGCGCGCCGCATCGGCGTCTCGACCTGCCAGCGCATCGACCAGGGTGTGCAGATACGCACTCTCCAATGCGATGACGTCCCCGGTGTGCGCGGCGTCTTCCCAGCGCCGGAGGCTGCGCAGGTGCAACAAGGGCGGGGCCAATTGTTGCAGCACACGATTGTGGGTCGCGTCGAATATCGCCCGGATGGCCCGCCGGAAAGCGTGGCGCAGTTCGTCTTGCACGGTGGATGGCGGGGTTTGCTCGGCCCATTGCGCCTGACACGCACTGAACAGCGCCAGATAGGCTTCGGCCAACGCGCGCACTTCTGCGATCTCCGCATCGGTAGCGGTGGTGGCCGCCAGCGCGACCACTTCCGGGAAGAGGAGCTGCTCGAACTGTTCCACGTCCCATACACTCGCGCCGGCCCGCCGCAGCGCCATCAGTAGCGCGTCGCCGAACGCGTCGTTCTGCGAGGGGGTGACAGTCATGCCACGCCCTTGTTCCACCGTGACCAAACCCTGCGCCATCAGGATACGGGTGGCGTCGCGCACCACCGCCCGGCTGACGCCGAACTGCTCGCAAAGCTGCGGCTCGGTGGGCAGATCCGCGCCCGGCGCGAGTTCGCCGGAGAGGATCGCCTCACGGATAGTCTCCGCCATTTGTTCGGCCAACGTTTGCTTTCTCACCGGCCGCGAAAATGTCACTGCGTCTGCCATAGAACGTCTCCTTCAAAAATAACCACAGAGGCACAGAGGGCACGGAGAGAATCCTAAAAAACCTCTGTATTCTCCGTGTCTCCGTGGTGCAGTATTTTCGTCCTCGTTGGTGTGGTTTCCCACATGGGAACTCCTTCTGATTCAAACCGCATCTCGAACCGGTTGGACGAGAAGATGGCGCTGTTTGACGTCGATCTGCACGTACAATCCCAATGATACCACCAAAACGATCCCGCCGATAGTCCAGGCCGCCGGGATGGACAGCTGTTCGGCGACGTAACCGAGGACGGTGCTGCCGATGATGCTGCCCAGGTAGGCGACGAACGATTCGATGGAGAGCATGGCCGAGCGTTGTTGCGCCGGGATTTCACGGTTGAGCAGCGTCGCGTGCGGTGAGTTGACCACGGCCATGGTCAGGTAAACCAACCAGAAGGCCAGCGTCGCCGGAAGAGCCTGCATCTGGGACGCCAGTACGATGAGCAGTATCCCACGTAGCCCCTGGAAGATGGCGCATACCAGCCCGTAGCGCTCGCGCAACCAACGGCTCAACGGTGTGGCCAGTTGGTTCCCCACCATGCCGGCGAGGAAATTCCCGCCCATCACCAGCCCCAGGAGCAGGCTGTTCTGCGCGCCGCCCAGCAGGCCCGCGAAGTGCGGCTGCCAGAGGGCTTCCAGGCTGATGAGCGCCAGACCACTGACGAAGGACGCGCCCAGCAGACGCAGCAGAACCGGATTGCGACGGCTCAGCGTCACACCGGTGCGGACGATGTCCGGCACCTGGCGGAGGCCCGCTTTCCAACCGGCGGCGTCACCGGCAGGGCGCGCCTCTTTGACCAGCGACAGGGTCAGGATCAGCAGCGCTGCCTGAACGCAAATCGCCAACGTCAGCGGCGTGGACAACGGCGTGAGGACCGCCGTCCCATCTGGCGGCAAGGCTGCGAAGAGGCCCGGCATGGCGCTGCCCAGGAGCGCGCCGGTTCCAAGCGCCAGCAGTGTGAACGTCCCGGCTTTCGCCAGCGCGGGTTGCAAGTCCACCTGCGGATCGATGGCGTGCAGGCTGTCCACGAACCACGCATCCAGCGCCCCCGACGAGAGCGCGCGGGCGATCCCATTAAGCACAAACGCAGCCAGCGCGACAGGGAAGGAAAACGTGTGCAAGAAAACAATGGAGCCGAGCAGCGAGCACGCATAGGCCATCACCGTGATCTTCTTGCGCCCGATGGCGTCGGCCAATCCTCCTGTCGGCACTTCCAGCAGCACGATGGTCAGCGAATAAACCCCCAACAGCAGGCTGACCTCGAACAGGTTCAGCCCGCGCGCCTGCGCGAGCAGCACCGAGAGGGACATCGGCAGCCCTACCGCGAACCAGAACAGGGACAAAATCAGGTAATAAACCCGCTGAATCTGGCGTGTAGACTTCATTTTGATCTCCTCCACATAGTCTGATAGTCGTTAGTCATATAGTCTGGTGATCGTTTTTACGATCCGAGCTATACGAAGGTTCGATTACACTTTTCGCTCAAAAGTCATAATATGATATTATGATAATACAAAAAGCCGTTTTGTCAAGAGGCTTCACCCTATGCTTCGAGTGGATCGTCAGATCCGCGTTTTGTGACACATCTCGGCTTGAAACGGGGATCTGGCGATCTCCTCAAAGCGAAAGTGACAAAACCTGACCCCATGTCACACTCTCCCCGCCATTGACATATAGCCATGCAGTCCCAAATAGCCCACAACGACAAGACTATTGACTACAAGACTAACGACTACCCGACTGACAAACAGAACTTCATGAGGTGAAGCAAGACGATGGAAACCAGAGAACAGACGATACAGCGGTATTGGGCCGCGCTGGACAAGGTGACGGCGCAGTTGGAAGCCGACTACTACGTCCTGGCGGCGGTGCTCTACGGCAGCCTGGCGCGCGGCGAGCCGTGGGAGAAGTCGGACATCGATCTGATGATCGTGCTGCGCGACGACCCGCAGAACCGCGCGCCGGAGCTTGTGTGGATGAGCGCGGACGGCATCAACGTCTACGCGGAGCTGTTCACGCGCAACACCTTCAAGCGCGCGCTCGAAGGGACGCTGCAAGGCTCGATCCTGCACTCGGTGTGGTCGCAGTTCAAGCTCCTCTTCACAAAGGACGAGTCCATTGCAGCGTGGCTGAACGAGTCGGCGCGCATCGGTGAGCGCGACCGACCCTTCCAACTTCTGCGCACAACGGCGGACGTGTTCTACCCGCTAGAGAAGGCGACGAAGTGGCTCTATGCCAAGCGCGACCTGCACTACAGCTTTCTGTGGATTATGCAGGCGGTCAACAGTCTAGCCCGCGTCGAAGTGGTGCTCAACGGCGAAGCGCCGGGCCGCGAGGCGCTCGATCAGGCGCTCAAGCTCAACCCGGACTTCTTCAAAGCCGTCTACCTGGACCTGATTGACGGCCCGAAGACCGAGCCGGTCATCGGCGGCGCGCTGAAGCAGCTCGACGACTACCTGGCGGCGCGCGCCAGGACGCTCTTCGCCCCGGTACTGGACTACCTCGCCGAGGAAGACAGCCCGCGTACCGCCACCGACCTGAACACGCACTTCGCCAAGAAAATCCAGGGCGGCATCCTCGGTTACATCTACGACTGGCTCGCCGACCACGGCTTCATCGAGCGGCTTGCCTCCCCGCTGCACCTCACGCGCAAGAGCCAGGTGACGGTGGAGGAGCCGGCGTACTACTATGACAGAGGGCCAGCAGACTGGCAGTAAAGAGAAATGAGTAAAGAGTAGTTCATCTCATTACCCATTACTCATTACCCATTACTTCTTACTCATTACCCATAACTTTGGGAGGAGACAATGCGAGACACAATCACAGTGCAAGGCGCAAAAGAGCACAACTTGAAGAATATCACGGTGGAGATTCCGCGGAACCAACTGGTGGTGATCACCGGGGTGAGCGGGTCGGGGAAGTCGTCGCTGGCGTTCGATACGGTCTACGCCGAGGGGCAGAGACGCTTCCTGGAGTCGATGTCCACGTTTGCGAAGAAATACATCGCGCAGCTCAAGAAGCCCAACGTGGACTTCGTCTATGGGCTGTCGCCCGTCATCTCGATCGAGCAGAAGACCGGCGTGCGCAACCCGCGCTCGACGGTCGGCACGATGACCGACATCTACGATTACCTGCGGATGCTCTACGCGACGATCGGTGTGGCGCACTGCCCGTACTGTGGCGCGGAAGCCCCCACACGCAGCCCGGAGCAGATGCTCGCCTACCTGCTCACGCTCCCGGCGGGGACGGAGGTAGAGGTGCGCGCGCCCGTCTTCAAAATTTACGGCGAGGACTACGCCTACCTCTTCGACGAAGTGCGCACGCGGGGCTACCGTCGCGCGTACATTGACGGGCGCTTCGTGGACTTCAGCGAACCCGTTGACCTGGACGAAGACACGACGTACCATATCGACGTGATCGTAGACCGCTTCGCCATTCATCCGGGCAAAGACAAGCAGATCCTCGCCTCATTGGAGCACGGCCTCCTCCTCGGCGAAGGCTTCATCTCCCTCCACATCACGCCCCCTGACCCTTCTTCCCCGTCTACCGTCTACCGTCTACCGTCTACCTGTCCCCACAACACCGTCAAAGGCGAAATGGAAGCCCAATACTTCAGCTTCAACTTGCCGTCCGGCTCCAGCTCGTGTGTGACGTGCCTGGGGCTGGGGACGTACCGCAGCGTCCACCCGGAGCTGCTCGTCCTCGACCCGCACCGCAGCATCGCGGGGGGCGCGCTGGCGAAGGAGGCGCTCAATCCCGACAAGAACTCCTGGTCCGGGCGGATGGCCTACAGTCTGGCGCAGGCCTACGGCTTCAGCCTCGACACGCCGTTCAAAGACCTCCCGCCGGAGATCGTGGACGTCCTCTTTTATGGGACGAAGGGCGCGAAGTTCCCGATCGTGATCCCACCCGGCGCGAAGACCGGCGAGCGATGGGAGGGGCGCGAGATGTCGTTTGGCGGCATCATCGCCTTTATCGAACGCAACTATCGCCGCTACCGCAAGGAGGGGCGCTTCAACACCTGGATGGACGAGTGGCTCAAGAAGGTGATGGTCGAGCACACCTGCCCCGATTGTGGCGGCAAGCGGCTCAAACCGCAGCGGTTCCTCGTCACCGTGGATGGGAAGAATATCCACGAATTGGGCGACATGGCGTTTGGCGACCTCATCGCCTTCCTGGAAGCCGTCCCGATCCCGGAGAAGAAGCGCGAGGCCGGCACGCAGATCGTCCGCGAGATCGTCCGCCGCGTGCGCCTGCTGCTCGACATCGGCGTGGACTACCTCACGCTCAACCGCCCGTCGAACACGCTCTCCGGCGGCGAGTCGCAGCGCATCCGCCTCTCCACGCAGATCGGCTCCGACCTGATGGGGATGCTGTACGTGCTCGACGAGCCGACGATCGGCCTGCACCCCTACGACACGCGCAAGATGGTCGAGACGCTGCACCGCCTGCGCGACCTGGGCAACAGCGTGATCGTGGTGGAGCACGACGAGGCGATCATCCGCGCCGCCGACACGCTCATCGAGATGGGGCCGGGGCCGGGCGTCTACGGCGGCGAGGTGGTGACGTGCGGCCCGGTGAACGCCGTCCTGCACGATCCGGCCTCGCTCACGGGGCAGTACATCGCGGGCGCGGCGCGCATCGCCCTGCCGGAAGTCCGCCGCAGTCCCAACGGGCACAACCTGGTGATCCGCGGCGCGCGGGAGAACAACCTGCGCGACCTCGACGTGACGTTCCCGCTGGGCCTTTTCATCTGCGTGACGGGGGTGAGCGGCAGCGGCAAGAGCAGCCTCATCCACGAGATCCTCTACAAGAAGCTCTACGCCAGCCTGCACGACCACCGCGTCTTGCCGGGCAAACATCGCGCCGTGGAAGGGGTGGAGTACGTGACCGACATCGTTGACATTGACCAGTCGCCGATTGGGCGCACGCCGCGCTCGAACCCGGCGACGTACATCGGCGTGTACGACGCGATCCGGCAATTGTTTGCCGACACGGAGGAGGCGCGGGCACGGGGCTACACCGCGTCGCGCTTCAGCTTCAACGTGAAGGAGGGCCACTGCGAGGAGTGCGCGGGCGAGGGCTACCTGAACACGCACTTGCAGTTCATGGCCGACGTGGAGACGCTCTGCCCGGTGTGCAAGGGCGCGCGCTACAACGCCGAGACGTTGGAAGTGACGTATCGGGGCAAGAGCATCGCCGACGTGCTGGACCTGTCCATTGAGGAAGCGGTGGCTTTCTTCGAGGAGACGCAAGAAGCGAAAGCGGCTGTCCCACGCAGCGTCGTCCACAAACTGCGCACCCTGCGCGACCTGGGCCTGGGCTACCTCAAGCTGGGCCACCCGGCGACGAAGCTCTCCGGCGGGGAAGCGCAGCGCGTCAAGCTGGCGCACGAGCTGGGGAAGATGAAGCGCGGCGCGCACAACCTCTACATCCTCGACGAGCCGACGACGGGCCTGCACGCCGCCGACATCGAGAAGCTGCTCCTCAGCCTGAACCGCCTGGTGGACGCGGGGCACACGGTGCTGGTGATCGAACATCACCTGGACGTGATCAAGACCGCGGACTGGATCATTGACCTGGGACCAGACGGCGGCGACGCCGGCGGGCGGCTGGTGGCGCAGGGGACACCGGAGGCGGTGGCGGCGGTCGCGGGGTCTTATACGGGACGGTATTTGCGGGAAGTGTTGTAGCCGCGATTTCCAAATCGCGCTCCGGCAGCGTTGGGCGAATTGGCAATTCGCCCTACCTTGTTGCCGTACAAAAATGGTGTAAAATGTACGGCAACAAGGAGGTACACGATGGAAAATGTCAGCAAACTCACCATACGGTTGAACCGGCGTTTAATCGAGGACACCAAACAATACGCGGCAGAGCATCAAACCACGGTCACGCAGTTGATCGCGGCCTATCTGCGCTACGTGACCGGCCAGAAGCAAACATCAGATGATTTGCCAATCTTGCGGCGGCTGAGCGGCATCCTTCCGGCGGATGTATCCACGGACGCTTACCACGACTATCTGGTGGAAAAGTATGACCGCTGAACCTGAACCCAAACTGCGGGTGCTGTTCGATCTGAACGTGGTGCTAGATGTGCTGGCGCGCCGCCAACCCCACTACCCCGACGCCGCGCGGGTGTGGGCTTACGTTGAATCCGGGCGCATAGAAGGACTGCTGGCCGCGCACAGCGTCACCACCCTGTTCTACTTGCTGCGCCGTCACCTGGGATTGCCCCAGGCAAAAAGCGCGCTGCGCGACGTTTTGCGGGTATTCCGCGTGGCGGCGGTGAATCAAGACGTCATCCAGGCCGCACTCATCCTGGATTGGAACGACTTCGAGGATGCGGTACAAGCAAGCGCGGCATCAGCGTCCGAAGCCGCCTATCTCATCACCCGCAATGAGGCTGATTTTGCCGGCGGGCCAATCCCGGTCGTGCATCCGGCGAATTTCCCCACGCTCTAAAACGTGATGCGTGAAGCGTGATACGTGATGAGCCGTTCACGCATCACGGATCACGCATTAGCGAAATCACGCCGCCGCCGGTTCCTCCGTCATTCCCAATTCCGCCTGCACCTTCTGCCCGATTTTGTGCAGGACGAGGGCCAGGCCCAGCGCCGGGTTGGCCAACGTGGCGATGATGACCTCGCCGATGTCCTTCCGCATGGCGTAGATGGCCTTGAGGCGGGCTTCCAGGAACGTTTGCTTTTCCGGCGTCTCGTCGCCCTGTTGGATCGCGGCGGTCGCCTGCGCGGTCTGTTCCACGGCCGGCTTGAGCAGTTCGCGGTCGGCGGCTTCGAGCGCGTCCAGCCGGCGGTTGACCTTCTCGAATAGCGCGCGCAATTGCGCCACTCCAGGGTCGGCGGCGACCTGCGCGGCCGGGAAATTGTTGGTGACATTGGCATAGTCGCCGATGGCGCTTTGATGCGCTGTTCCTACATAGTATTTCGGTGCTTGATTCTGTGGTTCGGTCATTTTTCTTTCTCCTTGATGCGAGTTTTATAACTTGCTGTAGCCGGTCTCCGACCGCGCCGCGCCCGAGACAGCGGGGCAGACTTGACAGGTTTCAGAAAACCTGTCAGGTCTTAACGTTCCCGATACGCCGCCGCGATGCCAATTTCCCGGCAGCGGCGGAGCAACGTTTGGTGTTGCGGAATGGCGCTGACATTCGGGTTGCCCTGGCGGAGCAATTCCAGCACGGCGGCGGCCTGGTCGGTGAGCAGGTCGGCGGCGTGGGCTTGCAAGAATGTCTCCGAAGCGCCCCAATCCGGGGTTTGGATCCAGGCGATGAGCAGGTCGGCCAAAGCCTGGGCCTCATCCGGCGCGCGAGATTCAGATTGCGCGAACGCCGCGAGCGCCTTCACTTGCTGACGAAAAGCCGCGTCGTGCTGCAAACGGGATAGAAATTCTTCTTGGGAGCCAATGCCGGCCTGTTCCGCCAGCGCGGAGAGAAGCAACTCGGCGGGTAACATGGGGAAGGGTTGGTCGGTCAGTGCGCTCCAGACGGCGCGAACCTCAGCCAACCCGATGGCAACCATGACTCCGGCCAGCACCCCACGGGCAATCTGGAGATACTGAACATGCTGTACCTGCTCGAAAATAAACACAGCCGCAGCCGCGTCGGCCAGGGCCGCCCGCAGCCGCGCCCCGCGGTCTTCCCCCGGCAAGCTCGCCAGGTCACGCAGCAAAACGGCGCGATTGTTCTGCGTGGTCGCATAGGCCAGCGGCACGTCGCGCAGTTTGTCCAGCGCCTCGTCGTAGGCGGCCAGGGCCGCCCGCAGCCGCGCCCCGCGGTCTTCCCCCGGCAAGCTCGCCAGGTCACTCAGCACATTTGCGCGATTGTTCTGCGTTTGCGCATAGTCCAGCGGCACGGCGCGCAGTTTGTCCAGCGCCTCGTCGTAGGCGGCCAGGGCCGCCCGCAGCCGCGCCCCGCGGTTCCCCAGGGTGGCCGCGGCTTGCAGGGCGTTGCCCAGCGACGTGAGCGCCTGCCCCTGCTCATGCGTCCCCCCGATGCGAAAAGCCAGCGCTTTCACTTGTTCGGCCCATGCCAGGTATTCCAACCCCAGATTCTGGCTTTGGAGGAGATTGGCGCAGTTGGACAATAAAGCCTGCGCCAATCCCAATGCGCGTCCCTCGCCGGCGGCCCAGGCAAAGGCATGGCGCAGATTAGGCAGATCGGGACGCATGGTGTAGTAGGTTTGCGCGTCGTCCGCGGCTTGCATGTGGGCCAGGTAATAGCGGGCGTGCCGCTCGGCCCAGGTCAGCCGTTCCGCCGCGGATTGCTGTTCCAAAGCGTAGCTGCGCAGGAGGGCGTGTTGTTGCCAGCGGTCGTTGTGCGCCACGCGGCGCAACAGGTTGCGGTCGCGCAGGGTCTTTAACCACTCGCGCGCCGCGGCCTCCGGCGTGGCGAGGACAGCGCCCACGGCTGCGGTGGGAAATTCAGCCTCATCCGGCGCAAAACAGCCCAACGCGCGGAAACAACGTTGTAAGGGTTCGCTGTGCGCCAGGGCGGCGTAGCTATAGGCAAACACCGCGCTCAGTCGCCGCTCCGGCTCGATATCATCCAACGCCGTGGGGTCTACGCCCAATCCCCGCGCCAGGCGGTCGGCGATGCGGTCGAGCGCGGCAGACCATTCAGCCGGCGGGTCGTCGGGATGGAGGTCCCCCAGGATAATCCGCAGCGCCATAGGGTGCGCGCCCACAATACGAATCAGCCGTTGGGCCAACGCTTCTGGCATCTGCGGCAGTTCCTGCGCAATCAACCGCAGGGCGTCAGGCAACGTCAACACGTCAAGCGGGAGGGTGTGGCCCACGGCGCGCGCAACGCGGTCGTCGCGGGTGGTGACCAGGATATGCGCTTCAGCGGGCAACATGCGGCGAATATCGGGCCAGAGGGCGCGTTCCCACAGGTCATCCACGACGACGAGCAGGCGACCGTGGCCGGCCAACATCTGGCCAATAGCTTCTGCGCTGAAGAGCGCGTTTTGCAGCGCGCGTTGGATCTGTTCCAGGGTTTGCGGCGCGCTCTGCAAGGTATCCAGGGCAAAGGGCCGGTCGCCGCCGCCGTACACCAGCGCGACGAGGGCGCTCAGGGCAGCGTGAACGCTTGCCACGTCGGTGTAGCTGGGGCCGAGTTGCAGCCAGAGCACGCCGCCCGGGTAAGCATCCGGGTCGGCGGCGCAGGCCGCGGCATAGAGCGCCGCCAGGGTGCTCTTGCCCACGCCGGGCATCCCTTCGACGGCCTGGCTGCGGCTTTTCCCGACAATCGCCACGTCGTCGCCGTTTCCCGGCGCGGCGCGCAGTTGGGCGCGCAGTTTGTCGAGTTCGTCCTGCCGGCCCACCGCGCGCTCGGTCAGGTCGGCGCGGGTCATGCTCAGGCGCTGCCACCGCAAGGTAACGGCGCCAAAGTTGAGCACATTGAGGGTGACGGCGTTATCGCCGATGGCGCTGAAGTTTGCCACCCCGATCTCATAGCGGGCGCCAACCGTCGCCGCTTCCTCGAAATGGCCGGAGAGCAGCGTTCCCCGCCCATCCCCGACGTTTGTTTGCGCGCCCACCTGTTGTCCGGGCTGGGCAAACGTCGCGCGCCCTCCGCCGCTGCCAAGGCGGGCCGCCTGCTGTTGTTCGCGGCGGGCGGCCAGGCGGGCGGCGAAGTCTTCACCCCAACCCTCACCCCCGGCCCCTCTCCCAAGGGGAGAGGGGAGAGCGACTTCGGACAGTTGGCGCAGCAGCTCGCCGGCGTCGAGGGTCAGGAGCAGGGCAGATTCGGTTTGCAAAAGGGCGGCGGCTTCCTCGTCGTCGGCCTGGATGAAGCGCCAGACAGCCGCGCCGATGGGACCGGCCTGGCTTATCGCCTGCTCAATAGCCTGTTGCAACAGGCCGCTCTGCCCCATAGCAGCAACCATTTTTGCCTGTAGGTCAGGGCGTTCAGACAACAACCGCTGTAAGTCCTCAGGTGTGTTAATCGTCGCGCCGGTTGCCGCTAATTCTTGCATTACTTCGCGCAATGCAGGCGGTAGTTCTTCCAACCGCTCGCGTTGTCGTTGTTGGCGAATTTCGGCATACATCGCGGCAATGCCCACTTCGCGGGCGCGGGCCAGGCGGTTCTGGTGGTCGCGCACATCGGGATTCTGTGGATTGGCGCGCACCAACCATTGCATCACCACGGCGGCTTTTTCGGTCAACAGTTCGGCTTCGTGTTGGCGCAGGTAGGTTTCGGCGTCGCCCAGTGTCTCCTGCCGAATCCAATCCGCCAGCTTGTCGGCCAACGCCTGCGCCTCTTCAGGCGTGCCCTCAAAGGCGGCCTCTCCCGCTCTCCCGCTCTCCCCCTCTCCCGCGCTTTCCACCATCTGCCGGGCAGCGGCTTCCAGTTCGGCGAAGCGTTCGGGGTCTTCCTGGCGCAGACGTTCCAGTTCTTGCTGCACTTGTTCGAGCATGGCTTGCAGCGCGGCACCCTCACCCCCGGCCCCTCTCCCAAAGGGCGAGGGGAGTTCGCCGTTCAGGACGGTGGGCAACAAAGCGCGCGGGATGCCGGGCAAGTCTCCGTCCAGCCAATCGTCCTGCCAGGCGTCGCCCAGGCTTTCGCGGAGATGCGCCAGCAAACTGCCGGCATGTTCGTGGTCTTGCGCGGTGGTGGTGTTCTGCGCGGGGGAAAAGAGAACCCTCACCCCCGGCCCCTCTCCCAGGGGGAGAGGGGAGGCCGCATAGACAAGCACGGGCGCATCCAGTTCAACCTCGTGGCCGCAGTGGGGACAGGCGCAGGTGTGCAGCGTTCCGGCGCGGAGGCGCGCGGCCAGGTCGGGGCGTGCGGCGAGGTCAACGATAAGGTAGACTTCGGCATCGAAAAGGTGCTGGCATGAGGGGCAGGTCAGCGTGGGGGATTCGGCGTAGCTATGGGTCATGGGCAATTCTCCAGAAATGATCGAATGGCGAATAGCGAATAACGAATAACGAATAACGAATGGGCGATGATTGTTTTATTGTACTGTGAGATGGGGAAATGGACAAATGCCTGGCTCTAATGAAGTTTCAAAAATTAGTTCGATAATGTGAAGATCGCACATTTACCGACTGAAGTCGGTGTGTACGAGTGTATACCGGCTTCAGCCGGTTTTCCGCGGCGATTTCACTTACCGGCTTGTTTTGTTAACCTTCATAAGAGCCAGGCCAAAAGGACAAAGCGCCTGCGGGGCTAAAAAATCAGCCCGCAGGGCTTCGGGCTCTCGGCGCGTGGGCTTCGGCCCCGCGCATACCCTGCGCTCACTCCACAAATTTGTACCCGAGTTTCTCCAAATACGCCCGCTCCTTCTCCTGATGAACCACGCCGAGCCGCGCCTTGATGGCCGTCCATTCCGCGCCGGCGAGCGGATAGAAGAGCAGCGCAACAAAAGAGATGAGCAGCAGCACCCCCGAAGGGCCGGCCCACCCCACCAGCACGCCCGTCCCGGCCTCGTAGGATTGGGCCGCCGCCGGGAGTTTGTCGTTGTAGCCATAGGCCGTCATCAGCGTGAGCAACGCCCACATCGCCACGCTGATCGCCGGCTTGGTGATGAAGCTGTTGATGCCGGCGTACATCCCCTCGCGGCGCAGGCCGGTGCGGTGTTCGTCCATATCCACCACATCCCCGTTCATCAGGGGAATCAGGTACATGCCGCCGGAAAAGCCTATGCCAAACAGGAAAAAGCCCACCGTCGCAAAGAGCACACTGCGTCCCCAAAACGTAATCAGCGCGCAGCCGATGGCGAACCCCAGCGTGAAAATCTGCGTGCAACGCTTGATCCCCCACCGGTCACGCCAACGAATCCAGGCGAGCACGCCCAACACAATCCCCAGGCCAAGCGCGACCAGGAGCGGCAGACGCGGCATCGCCAGCACATCGAAGTAGTACCAAATCCCCTGCATCAAGGCCGTCTGGACAAAGATGATGGTGAAACTCAGCACCTCGAAGACCACAAAGGAACGGTTGGTAAAACATGCCTTGAAGGATTCGATGAAGTCAAACTGCTCTTCGGCTTTGGCGTAGTGGTTTTCCTTGAAAAAGTACGTGCTGAAGAAGATGATCAGCGTCATCAGCACGCCCAGGCCGATCAGCGCCCAGCGGAAGCGGGAAATCCCGGCTATATCGCCCACTTCGGGCTTGATGGTCGCTTCAAGGGCGAAGGGGACAACGATGGTGAACACCATGAAGATAATTTTCCACACATAAATGCTGCCGCGCGCCTTGTTGGAGACGGCGACTTCATAAGGCAACACCCAAAAACTGGTCGCAATGGCCGTGTAGAGGATGTCGTACACGAACAGCGCAAGCAACAATTGGATGAACAACGCCGTCTGGTTGCCGTCCGTGCCGGGGATACGCACCCAAAACGCGATAAAGCCGAGCGCGAAAATGGGCGCGCCGTAGCGGATGTAGGGGATGCGCCGCCCTAGCTCGTGTTTGGTGCGGTCGCTGATGTAGCCGAAGAGCGGGTCGTTCACCGCGTTCCAGATCCCAAACAACAACCACACAATTCCCGCCAGATTGGCGTTCAGCCCGCGCAGGTTGACGAAATAATAGGTCAACGCGCCGGCCGCTGCCAGCGATTGCAAAATCGCCGTCGCCGCATCCCCCGCCGAAATGGCGATGCGGCTCTTCACCGGTACCGTTTCTTCCTGCAAGTGCTTTTCTTCGATCATAGACAACCTCCCTATATACCAGACCTGACAGGTCTTCTGAGACCTGTCAGGTCTGGAAGATGATCACCAGATTCGCTATCCACGAATACACAACCCACCCAAAGCCGAAAATCACCGCCAGCAGCGCGGCAAATCCCAGCGCCACGGGATGCCCGATGACCGCCGCGACACTTGCCAGCAGCACCAGCAGCGCCAGCCCGGCGGTGTAGACCGCCAGCACGACGCGCCCCTTGCCTTTATTCGCGTGGAAAATCCCCGCCACCGGCGCGAGCAGCGCCAGCGCGCCCACGGTGAGCGCGAGGAAGCCCGCATTGCGCGCCAGCAGCGCCAGGAGCACGCCGAATTCGGCGGAGAGCAGGCAGACGGCCATCCAGGTGGAGGCGACCATGTCTTCGTCGGAGAGGGCCAGCCGTCCAAAACGGTCGTAACGCAGCAGCAGGGCGAAGAGGGGGCGCGCCACCCACGTGAGGAACGCGAAGAACTGAAAAAGCAGCAGTACGGGAAACACCACGAGCCACAACGGCGGGAACGCCCGCGCCACCACCCGCAGCGCCACGCGGATGCCGTGGAAAATGCCGATGACGCCCCACTGTTGCTCTTCGGTGAGGCGCGACATCCACAGGAAGTAGCGCAGCAACAGCCGGTAAAGCAGGTTGCGCGCTTTCAGCGCCTCGACGATGCCCTCGCGCGCCCAGTTCAGCGTGGGATCGAGCCGCAGCGCCTCGCGGAAGGCGTCGAACGCCTCCTTCACCTTGTCGGCGTGGAGCAGCGCCCAGCCGTGATTGGCGTGGGTGAGCGCGTTCTCCGGCGCGCGGGCCAGCGCCGCCGCCAGCGGAGCCTCGGCCTCCACCTTGCGGCCCATTCGCACCAGGGCCATCGCCCGCAGGTTGAGGCAGGTCACGTGCTCAGGGTCGCACTGCAAACCCGCTTCGGCTGCGGCGAGCGCCGGCTTCCACTCGCGCTTGCGCATGTGGATACGGCTGACGACGGCGTGGTAGGTAGCATCGTTGGGATCGAGGCGCAGCGCTTCGCGGATGGCGCGCAGGGCGTCGTCCGGGCGGTCTTGGTCCAGCAGGATCAGCGCACGGACGTAGTAGGCGTAATCGGCATCGGGCGCCAGGCCGATGGCGGTGCGGCTTTCGCGCAGCGCCTCGTCATTGCGGTCCTGGTAGTAGAGCGCCAGCGCCAGGAGCGCGTGAGCGTGCGCGTCGTTCGGTGCGGCGGCGAGCGCCTGGCGCAGCGCGGATTCGGCATCTTTGTAGCGCCGGGTTTGCAGAAGGAGTTGGGCTTGGGCCAGGTGTTTGTTCATCGCCCTTCTTTAATGTCAGCAGATTTAGCAGATCAAGCAGATTTTTTACTGACCATTAGGAGAATCTGCTAAATCTGCTCAATCTGCTGATAAAAAAAGTCAGATTACCGCGTCGACGCCACCGCGTTCGCCACCCACGAATACAAAATCCAGCCCCAGAAGAAGGCTTCGCTCAGTTGCGCGCCCAAAGCGACGCCGTTCAGCCGCAGGAGAAGGCCGCCGACGGCGAGCAATGCGAGGATGCTCGTGTAGGCGACAAGGAGCCAGCGACGTTTCCCGGCGGAAAAGTTGAACAGGCTGGCGACGGGCACGACCAACATCAGCATATTGAGCGCCGTCGTCAAGAACAGGGGTTGTCCCAGAAACACGCCCGCCCCCAGAGAGGCAATGGCTGCTACCAGACAGACCGCTACCCAGTTTGACGCCGCAATGTCCTCATCGGAAAGCGCCAGCCGGCCCATGCGGTTGAAGCGCAAGAGCAAGTTGAACAGCGGGCGCGCCGTCCACGAGAAAAAAACAAAGAGGGTGTAAAGCCAGTTCAGCGGAATGAAAATGGGGAGGAATCCTGGGTATTGCCGCGCTACGCCCGCCGCAAAACGGTTGAGGAAGTACAAACCGAGGACAAACCCCCAGCGCGCGCCCTCGCTCAGGCGTCCCATCCACAGGAAGTAGCGCAGCATCACCCAGTAGATGGGATTGCGCGCTTTGAGCGCCTCCACAACGCCCTCGCGCGCCCAGCTCAACTGCGGATTCAGGCGCAACGCCTCACGGAAGTGTTCGAGCGCCTGCTTGTGATGACCACCGTGCAGCAGCGCCCAACCCTGATTAGCGTGGGTCATCGCGTTCTCCGGGTTCAGCGCGAGGATGGCCTCAAGATTCTGCCCGGCCTCGTCCCGCCGCCCCAACTTCACCAACGCCATCGCGCGGATGTTGTTGCACTGGATGTCCTCCGAATCGAAGCGCAGACCGGTTTCCGCCGCCTCCAGCGCCTTTTGCCACTCGCGCCGGCGCAGGTAGATGTTGCCCATCACGGCGTGGTAACGCGGCATTTCAGGAACAAGGCGGATGGCGGTGCGGATGGCGGAGAGCGCTTCGTCGTACTTTTCCATTTCCATGAGGATGATGGCCCCGGCATAATGCCCGGAGGGGTTGTTGGGCGCAAAGCGGACGGCGGCCTGCGCTTCGAGCAGACCGTCGGCTTCACGCCCCTGGTACAGTAAGGTGAACGCCAGCAGCGTGTGCGCCTCGGCGTCGGTGGGGTCTTCGGCCAGCGCGTGCCGCAAGAGCGCTTCCGCATCCTTGTAACGCGCGCGTTGCAGCAGGAGTTCGGCTTGGGCTAGATGTGTACTCACGGGTCTCCTAGAAAGCCGTCAGCGTTCAGCTTTCAGCCAGAATAGCTGACTGCTCACGGCTGATAGCTGACAGCTGACGGCTGAAAGCTTATCCAAACAATCCCTTGCGGCCGCCGGAACCGTTACCCGGCAGCTTGAGGTAGGCGAGGATGTCGTCGTAGAGGCCGCTCTGGTTGGAGTAGATGGCGTAGTTGCGCGCGGTGGCGAACCACTCTTTGGTCGTCGGGTGGATCGTCTTGATGACGTCGAGCAAGTCGGTGGTACGCACAGGGGCCACCACGCCGGTGCGCATCGCCTCGCGCAGTTTGTTTTCGACCGCCATATCGACCGCACCGCGCAAGTCCGCGCCGGAGAAGTCCTCGGTCTGCCGCGCCAGCCGGCCATAGTCGATCTTGTCCGTGGGCTTGCCGGCGAGCAGGATTTGCAGGATAGCGGCGCGCGCCTCCACATCGGGCGGCGGGACGAAGATGACGCGGTCGAAGCGACCCGGACGGCGCAGCGCCGCATCGAGGTGCCACGGGGCATTAGTCGCCGCCAGGACGAGCACGCCCTCGTTGGAGGTGTTCACGCCGTCCAGCTCCGAGAGGAACTGGTTGATGACCTGCCGCCCGGCGCTGTAGCGCATATCGGAGCGACTCGCGCCCAAAGCGTCCACCTCATCAAAGAAGAGAACGCAGGGTGTATTGGCCCGCGCCAACTCGAAGATGGCGTGCAGGTTATGCTCGCTCTGGCCCAGGTACATATCCAGCACGTCGTGCAGGCCGACGGCAAGAAAATGTGCGTTGACCTCTCCCGCAGTCGCCCGCGCCAGGTGCGTCTTGCCGCAGCCCGGCGGGCCGTACATCAGGATGCCGCCGCCGAGCGTCTTGCCGTAGGCGCGGTAGATTTCCGGGTGGGTGAGCGGGTGGATGATCTTCATGCGAATCTCATCCTTGAGCTTTTCCATGCCGCCCACGTCCTTGAAGGTCAGTTGCGGGCGTTCGACATCCGACGAGGGTGGCGGCGCGGCCTCTTCACCGGCGGTGACGAACACCAACTCGTTCTCCGGCGGGGGCGTGGCCGTGGTTCCCGGCGCGCCACCGGTCAGGCGACGCGCCAGATCTTCATCGGCCAACGTAGGATCGGCAGCAATGGCGTGCCCGTAGACACGCACCGCAGTGGCATGTTCACCCGCCGCCAGGTAAGCCCGCGCCGCGAGCAGCAGTGCGGGGGCCGGCGGCTGCGGCCCCCGCAACAGTTCTTCCAAAATCACCAGGGCCACATCGACCTTGTTCTGGCGGAAGTACGCCTCGGCAAGCGCGGTCTTAATGCCGTTGTCGTCCGGCGCGAGGTCTAACGCGCGGCGATAGGACTTCGCGGCCTCGACGTAGTCGCCGCTTGCCAGCAACAGGTCGGCCAGGTGCTTGTGCAGCGGCGCGGAGTCGGGCGTCGCCGCAACTGCCGCTTGCAATGCTCGGATTACATCTTCATTGCTCGACATCTTACTTTTCGATGCGCCACACACGCAGGTCATCCAGGCACACGGTTACGTTGCCGTCGTTGTAGCTCGCCCCGCCGATACCGATGCGCCCGGTGGGGAAGATATTGCTCTCCACCTGTCCCTGCATCACGCCGTTGACAAAAACCGAGAAGTAGCCCCCCACCCGCTCGATGCTCAGGTAGTTCCAGCCGGTGGGCACGATGTTCTTGGATTCCGTCCAGGAAATGGGCGCTTCCTGCCATTCGTCATCCTGAAGCAAGAACAGGGCGTAGGTTTGCGTTTCAGGTGAGACCTCGAACCAGTAGAGATTGTCCCCATCGGGGCCGAATCCAATGCCGCAGGTGGCGTCCGTCCCCTCATCAGGCTTACAGGCCACTTCAGCCACGAACTGGTCCGGGCGGAACGGTTCGTACCACTCCCAGGCGGTCAGCTCGGTACTCTTGATCAGGATACAGTATTCCCCATCTTTGGGCGGGATGTAATGGACATTGTCCGTTTCGGGAATCTGCGCCCAGTTGTTGCGGTTGTTGCTGAAATCATCCTCGAAGCGCAGCACCGCATTGGAGGGCAGGTCCGTTCTTCCAACGACGTACCAGGTATACCATCCGTTGAGCGATACGTTGTAGATGGATTCGATGGCGTCGCCCTCCGCATCGACAGCTTTGACGTCATACAGCACGTCATTGGACAGCCCTTCGACGATGTAGGAGCCGCCTTTCTTGATCGCCACACCGCCGAGTTGGTCATCGCCCCAAGAGTCACTATCGGAAGGGGAAACATAGAGTTCTGCGATGATGTCTTCGGAGTTGTTGATCACTTCCAGCGATCCGCCGCCTGTGACGTTCCAGAAGGTGTCTTCGGTGATCTCGGCACTCCACAACGTCTCGATGACCTCGCCGTTCTCGTCTTGAACCTGCAAATCGTAGACGCCGGCCGGGATGCCGGTGACAATGTAACTCTCGCCGGCGGGGATAACGTTCGATTGCAGCCAGTTATCGCCCCATTCCTCCGCATCCGTCTGCGAGATATAGACATACTCTATATCACGACTGGACTGGTTAATGATTTCCAATTGAAACCCTTCTTCTGGAACCTCCGTGGGCTTCAATGTAGCGGCGGGCTTAGGCGTTGCAGTGGGCTTAGGCGTCGCAGTGGGACGCGGCGTTGCAGTAGGCTCCGTCGTCGCGGTCGGCGGCGCTTTCGTCGGCGCTTCAGTCGGCGCGACTGTGGTGGGCTTTGGCGTCACCCGTCCGGCATTACACGCCAACGAAACCCCCAGTAACAGTACAACAATCAACAAGATCCAACGTTTACCGATCATCGCAATAGCCTCCTTCATCCTCGGAAATAGCGTGGGCTGCACCCGGATAGGATGCTTGAAACAAGGTTGGTGAAACATACGTCTATGATAAGCATTTTTTCAGGCCTGTCAAAATGTAGAGGATTAGCCAGGAATGTCCATTGTGCAATTGAAAGTAACTGGATTTTTCGGCTCATTGCGGTAGAATGGATTAGAAAATAACCACCCTGGCAAATATCAAAGCAGAAGTTTGCGGACCTTTGGCAGGGTTATGTGCAGGAGGAGAAAATGCCCAACCCCTACAATCCACAAGACATCGAGCCGAAGTGGCAGGCGCGATGGGAGGCCGATGGCCTCTACCGTTCGG